>JAIYAG010000351.1 GCA_027489195.1 Burkholderiales bacterium
CCCCGCCCTCCCCCCCGCCCGCCCCGCCCGCGCCGCCGCCGGTGATCCACGGCCGCGACGAAGACGCGCCCTACGACGGTCCGAGCAAGTCGCAGCGCAAGCGCGAGATGCACATGCTGCAGGACCTCGGCGAGCGTCTCGTCGCGCTCCCGCCATCGCAGCTCGAGCGCCTGGAACTGCCCTCGGACCTCGTCGACGCGATCGTCATGGCCCGCAAGATCACCGCCCGCGAAGGACGGCGCCGCCAGCTGCAGTACGTCGGCAAGCTGATGCGCCACACCGACGCCGACGCGATCCTCGCGAAGCTCGACCTCGACGACGCCGGCCACCGGCTCGAGACCGCGGTGATGCATGCCGCCGAGCGCTGGCGCGACGCGCTGCTCGAGTCGCCCGACCGCGTCGCCGAGTTCACCGCCCGCTATCCGGCGGCAGCCCGCACCCTGCATCCGCTGGTGCGCTCAGCCCGGGCCGAGCATGCCAAGGAGCAGCGCGGCCGCCACTATCGCGAGCTGTACCGGGAGCTGCGCGACGTGCTGCTCGCCGATGCGGCGCCGCCCGCGACCGATCCGGACCCCGACACCGACACGCCCGCCTCCGATGCCTGATCTGCCCGTCGCCGCCACCGAGTCGAACCCGCTGCGCATCGGGCTCGTCTCGATCTCGGACCGCGCCTCGGGCGGCGTCTACGCCGACGCCGGCATCCCGGCGCTGCAGGACTGGCTGGCCCGGGCCCTCGCCTCGCCCTGGGTCGCCGAGACACGGCTGATCCCGGACGAGCGGCCCGTCATCGAGCGCACGCTCGTCGAGCTGGTCGACGTCGCCGGCTGCCACCTGGTGCTCACCACCGGCGGCACCGGTCCGGCGCGGCGCGACGTCACGCCCGAGGCGACGCTCGCCGTCGGCGACAAGGAGATGCCCGGGTTCGGCGAGCGGATGCGCCAGATCAGCCTGAACTTCGTGCCCACCGCGATCCTGTCGCGCCAGGTCGCGGTGATCCGCGGCGGCGCGCTGATCGTCAACCTGCCCGGGCAGCCGAAGTCGATCCAGGAGACGCTCGAGGGCCTGCGCGACGCCGAGGGCCGCTCGACGGTGGCCGGCATCTTCGCGGCGATTCCCTACTGCCTGGACCTGGTCGGCGCACCCTTCGTCGACACGCACGAGGCGGTCTGCAAGGCGTTCAGGCCGAAGTCGGCGCCCCGCCCGGCGGCAGGCTGAGCGGCCCGCCCGCCGCGCGCGGGCTCAGCGCCTGACGAGGGTGCAGCGCACCAGCGACGAGCCGAACTCGCGCACCGCACGATGCTTGAGCCAGGCCATGCCACGGATCGGCACCGTGTCCATCTCCGCGATCCGCATCGGACCGGCGGCCACGATGCGCTCGAACTCGGCGATCGTGATCTGGTTCAGCCCGCCGGCCACCTCCGAGAAGCGGGTCGCGCCGTCGCGCTTGAAGTCGGCACGCCAGCGGATCTGGGCCTGTTCGGTGAACACCAGATGCGACCACGGGAACACCGAGAACAGGTGCCCGCCGTGGGGATGCAGCCAGGTGGGCCCGAACGAGGCGAGCACGCGCCCACCCGGTCCGAGCAGTCCGTCCATGATCTCGATGATCGCGCCCGGGTCCTCGAAGTGCTCGAAGGCGTCCTTCGACAGCACGATGTCCGCGGGCTCGTCGGTCCGCTTGGCGAAGGTGCAGCGATCGGCGACGCCTTCACGCTCGGCGAGCGCCCTCGCCCGCTCGAGCGCGCTGTCCTGGATGTCGATGCCGATCACCCGGGCGGCACCGCGCAGGGCGCAGACCACCGCCTGCTCGCCCCCGCCGCAGCCGAAGTCGACCACGGTCAGGCCGCGCAGCCGCTCGAAGATGTCGGCGCCGAAGCACTCGACCATGCGTGCGTCGCCGAGCGGCCCGGGAGCGTGCGGCACCGACCGTCCGACCTCCCCGCCGATCGCGCGCAACATCCGATAGCCGAGCTCGCCGCCGATGATGCCCATCAGATGCTCCGTGAATCAGGGCGCGCATCGCGCGCCGCATACCAGGCCATGGTGAGTGCGAGCCCGCTGGCGACGTCGTGCGTCGGCGCGTAGCCGAGCAGTTCGCGTGCCTTGGCGATGTCCGCGAGCGAGTGCCGGACGTCGCCGTCCCGGAACGCGCGGTGCTCGAGCCGCGGCGTGACCGGGCGCCCGAGCAGGCGCTCGAGCGCCGAGCGCATCGCCTCGGCCATCTCGACCAGCGTGGTGCGCGCGCCGACCGCGACGTTGAAGACCTGATGGCCCTCGGGCAGCGGCGCACCGAGCGCCGCGCGCAGGTTGGCCTGCACCACGTTCGCGATGTAGCAGAAGTCGCGCGAGGTGCTGCCGTCGCCGTTGACCCAGAGGGTCTCGCCGCGCAGCAGTGCGCGCGCCCAGCGCGGCACGACCGCGGCATAGGCCCCCTCGGGGTCCTGGCGCGGGCCGAAGACGTTGAAGTAGCGCAGCCCGGCGAGCTGCATCCCGTAGGTCCGCGCGTACGTGCCCGCGAGCAGCTCGTCGATCGCCTTGGAGGCCGCGTAGGGCGACAGCACCTTGCCCGTCACGGCCTCGACCTTGGGCAGTGCCGCATGGTCGCCGTAGACCGAGCTCGACGAGGCGTAGACCACGCGCTGCAGGCCGGCCTCGCGGGCCGAGGTGAGCAGCTGCGCGAAGCCGGTGGCGTTCGCCCTGAACGTGCGCATCGGCTGTTCGATCGAGCGCGGCACGGAGCCGAGCGCCGCCTGGTGCAGCACGTGATCCACGCCCTGCAGCGCACGGGCGCAGGCGAGCGGATCGCAGACGTCGCCCTCGATCAGCTCGAAGCCGGCCCAGGCCGCCTCGCCGACGGTGACACGCACGTCGTCGAGGTTGTGTCGCGCCCCCGTGGAGAAGTCGTCGAGCCCGACCACGCGCTGGCCGTGACGCAGCAGCGCCTCGACCAGGTGCGAGCCGATGAAGCCGGCGGCGCCGGTGACCAGCCAGCGGGCCGGCTCCCGGCCGCGCAGCAGCCCCGCCAGCACCTCGTCGGCGCTCAGAGCCGCCATACCGAGTAGCCGAGCTTCTCGAGGGCGGCGCGGTCGTACACGCTCTTGATGTCGGCGAACACCCCGCCGCGGGTCAGCCGCGCCGTCAGCGAATCGAGCGGCATCGTCCGGTAGGCCTCGTGCGCGACCGCGGCGATCACCGCCCTGGCCGGCGGCAGGTCCTCCCAGCGCGTGAGCGCGATGCCGTACTCGTGCTGTGCGTCAGAGGACTCCGCGATCGGGTCGTGGACGTGCACCTTCATGCCGTACGACTGCAGTTCGCGGACGATGTCGACCACCTTCGAGTTGCGCAGGTCCGGCACGTCCTCCTTGAAGGTCAGGCCGAGGACGATCGCCACCTGGTTCGACACCGGCTGCGCCTCCTGGATGAGGCGCTTGACCACCTGCTCGGCGACGAACTTGCCCATGCCGTCGTTGATCCGGCGGCCGGCGAGGATCACCTGCGGGTGGTAGCCGAGCATCTCGGCCTTGCGCGTCAGGTAGTACGGATCGACGCCGATGCAGTGCCCGCCGACCAGGCCCGGCCGGAACGGCAGGAAGTTCCACTTGGTGCCGGCGGCCTTGAGGACCTCGGCGGTGTCGATGCCGACGCGCTCGAAGATGATCGCGAGCTCGTTCATCAGCGCGATGTTCAGGTCGCGCTGGGTGTTCTCGATCACCTTGGCGGCCTCGGCGACCTTGATGCTGCTGGCGCGGTGCACACCCGCGGTGACCACCGCCTCGTAGAGCGCCGCGACGCGGCCGAGCGTCTGCTCGGAGTCGCCGGCGACGACCTTGACGATGCGCGTGAGCGTGTGCTCGCGGTCGCCGGGGTTGATGCGCTCGGGCGAGTAGCCGACGAAGAAGTCCTTCTTCCAGCGCTTGCCGCTCGCCGCCTCGAGCTCCGGCACGCAGACCTCCTCGGTCGCGCCCGGGTAGACCGTCGACTCGTAGATCACGAGCGCGCCGGCCTTGAGGTTCGCGCCGACGAAGCGGCTCGCCGAGATCAGCGGCCCGAAGTCGGGCTGGTGGGCCTCGTCGACCGGCGTGGGCACGGCGACGACGATGCAGTCGGCGTCGCGCAGCGCCGCCGGGTCGGCGGTGACGCTCAGGCGGCTCGCCGCGGCGAACTGCTCGGCGCTCACCTCCCCGGTGGTGTCGATGCGGGCGGCGATGCGCGCGACCTTCTCGGCCGAGAGGTCGAAGCCGATGGTGTCGAAGACACGCCCGAACTCGACGGCCAGCGGCAGGCCGACATAGCCCAGCCCGATCACGGCGACAGTGGTCATGGTCCCGAATGCTCAATGAATGGTTCCGGCGCAGCATACGGGCGCCGGTGGACGGGGTCGCGGCGGGACGCCTGCCGGCATCCGCTGGCGTTGCGGACACCGACGAACGGCGCGCGATGCGCGCGAACCCCCGTCAGGCCGATGCTGCCACGGCGGCGCTCAGCGCCGGCGGCACTCGATCACACCTTCGACGTCCCGGACCGCGACCAGGGTCCGATCCAGCTGCGGGACCGAGGGGACCTCGACGGTGAACTGCATCTGCGCCACGCCGACGCGGCTCAGCGTCTGGACCGCGACGACGTTCAGGCGGTCGCGGGCGAAGACGTCCGAGACGTCCCGCAGCAGGCCCTGGCGATCGCGGGCGCGCAGCACCACGTCCACCGGGTAGGCGGCGCGAGGCGCCGACCCCTTGGGCGGCGTCCCACCCGACTCCCAGTCGCCCCAGGCGGTCTCGAGCACCCGCTCGGGCGCGCGCCGCGCCATGTCGGCGAAGCTGCGACAGCCGCTGCGGTGCACCGACACCCCGTGGCCGCGGGTGACGAATCCGACGATGCGATCGGGCGGCGCGGGCCGGCAGCAGCGCGCGAGCTGGGTCATCAGGAAGTCGACACCGACGACCAGCACGCCGCTGCCGGCGCCCGTGTCGCGGCGCGGCCCGCGGGCGCCCCGCAGCGTCGCGCCGTCGCCCTGCAGGGCCGCCGCGGCGTCGGCCGCCGCCGCCCGCGCGCCGTCCGACGGTCCGCGGGCGGCCTCGGAGCCGGCGCGGATCGCCTCCTCGAGCATCCGCGGGCCGACCTCGTCGCGGCCGACCGCGAAGAACAGCTCGTCGGGGCGCGGGAAGCCGAGACGGCGCGCCAGCTCCTCGTGGGAGAGCGCCGTGCGTCCTTCGCGCTGCAGCATCTTCTCGACCTTGTCGCGGCCGGCGGAGACGTCGTGCTCGAGCTCGAGCGCGTTGAACCACTGACGGACCTTGGCGCGCGCCCGCGGGCTGCGCACGTAGCCGAGCTGCACGTTCAGCCAGTCGCGCGACGGCCCCTCCGAACCGCTGCCCGCCCGGGCGGCGACGATCTCGACCGTCTGGCCGTTGCGCAGCACGGTGTTGAGCGGAACCATCTGCCCGTCGACCCGCGCCCCGCGGCAGCGGTGACCGAGCAGCGTGTGCACGTGGTAGGCGAAGTCGACCGGCGTGGACCCCGCGGGCAGCTCGACCACTCGCGCCTGGGGCGTCAGCAGGTAGATCCGGTCGGCATCCTCGCCGGTGCCGGTGGCGATGCGCCCGCCCAGCGTGGCACCGACCTCCTGCTGCCACATCAGCAGCTGCCGCATCCATTCGACGCGCTCGTCCTGGGCGACCGCCGGCTTGCCGCCGTCGGCGGCACGGCCCTTGGCGCGGCGCGCGGCGCCGGGCGCGGGGCTGCCGGCCAGTCCGACCGAGGTCTCCTTGTAGCGCCAGTGCGAGGCGATGCCGAACTCGGCGTGCCGGTGCATCTCGCGGGTCCGGATCTGGACCTCGAGCGGCCGGTCGTCCTCGGCGATGACCACCGTGTGCAGCGACTGATAGCCGTTGGCCTTGGGCCGCGAGATGTAGTCGTCGAACTCGCGCGGGATCGGCGGCCAGATCTGGTGGACGATGCCGAGCACCGCGTAACAGTCCTTCACGTCCTCAACCAGCACGCGGAAGGCCCGCAGGTCCTGGACCTCGGAGAAGGACAGCCCCTTGGTCCGCATCTTGTTGTAGATGCTGTGGATGTGCTTGGGCCGGCCGGTCACCTCGGCGGCGATGCCCTGGGCGCCGAGTTCCTCGCGCAGGCGCTCGATGGCGGCGCGCACGAAGCCCTCGCGCTCGACGCGCCGCTCCTCGAGCTGGCGCGCGATGCTCTTGTACAGATCGG
>JAIYAG010000327.1 GCA_027489195.1 Burkholderiales bacterium
CGCCGGTCGTCGCCGACGTTCGGCAAATGGGTCGGCAGCGTGCTGTCGGCGGACAACCACCTGCAGATGTGGGTGCCCGCCGGATTTGCGCACGGCTTCCTGGTGATGTCCGAGACGGCGACGTTCCAGTACAAGACGACCGATTTCTGGTATCCCGAATTCGAGCGCGTGCTGCTGTGGAACGATGCGCAGGTCGGCATCGACTGGCCGCTCGACGGCGCCACGCCCACCCTGGCGGCCAAGGACGCGGCCGCGCCGCGCCTTCGCGACGCCGATCTGTACGACTGACCGGTCGTGCTGCGCCGGCTCTGGCGTCTGCCGGCGCTCGTTGCGCTGCTGCTCGGCGGGCTGTTCACCGTCTTCGTGATCTTCCCGCTGGTCGGTCCCGGCCGGCGAGAGTGGCTGATCGCGACCTGGTCGCGGATGCTCGTGGGCAGCTGCGGCGCCGAGATCCGCGAGTGCGTGGCGCCGGGGGCCGAGCCGCTGTCGGCGATGCGCGGCCGCCACGGCGCCGGCGACGGCCGGCTGCTGCTGTCGAACCACGTGTCCTGGCTCGACATCTTCGCGATCGACAGCATCGCGCCCGCCTCGTTCGCCGCGAAGGCCGAGATCGCGTCCTGGCCGCTCGCCGGCACGCTGGTGGGGCGCGCGGGCACGGTGTTCATCGAGCGTGGCCGACGGCATGCGGTGCACGGCGTGATCGTGCGCATGGGCGAGAAGATGCAGGCCGGGCTGCGTGCGGCCGTCTTCCCCGAGGGCACGACCAGCGACGGCCGGCGGCTGCTGCCGTTCCACGGCAACCTCGTGCAGGCGGCGCTGAACGCAGGCGCGCCGATGGTGCCCATCGGCATCCGCTACGTGGATCCGGACGGAGCGCCCAGCCATGCGGCGATCTTCATCGGCGACACCACCTTCCTGCAGTCGCTGTGGGCGATCACCGGGCATCCGAAGGTGATCGTCGAGGTCCACGTGCTGCCTGCGATCGCGCCGGCGCCGGGCCTCAAGCGACAGCAGGTCGCGCGTCAGGCACGCGAGGCGATCGCCGCGCGCCTGGGCCTGGAGCTCGACGACTCGGTGCCCGAGACGCTGCGCGCCGCGCTCGGCGCGGTCACGCCCTAGGGGCGTTCGCGACCCGGGGCGCGGGCCTGCGGGCAGCGCACCTGGAACACGCGGCGATCGGTCAGGCGCACCGCGGTCAGGGCGCCGCCCCAGACGCAGCCGGTGTCGAGCGCGACGAGGTCCGGACGCAGCACCAGCCCCAGGGTCGACCAGTGCCCGAACACGATGGGGGTCCCGGCACTGCGCCGGCCCGGCGCGTCGAACCACGGCACGAGGCCGGGCGGTGCGGCGCCCGCGCCTTCCTTGACCGAGAAGTCCATGCGGCCGGTCGCGTCGACGAAGCGGATCCGGGTCAGCGCGTTGACGATCGCGCGCAGCCGGTCGTCGCCGGTCAGCGCGTCGTCCCAGCGGTCCGGCCAGTTGCCGTACATGGTGTGCAGGAAGTCGCCCCAGTGGGCGCCGCGCAGGACGGCGCCGACCTCGGCCGCGAGGTCCACCGCCTGCTCCGCGGTCCACGCCGGGAACACGCCGGCATGCACCAGCAGGTGGCCGTCGGCGAGATGCGCGAGCGGGCGCGCACGCAGCCAGTCGACGAGCGCGTCGCGGTCGGCGGCCGCGAGCAGCGGCCCGAGCGTGTCGCTGCGGCTCGCGGCGCGGGCGCCCGCGACGACGGCGAGCAGGTGCAGGTCGTGGTTGCCGAGCACGGTGGTCGCGCGCTCGCCGAGGGCCCGCACGCGGCGCAGCGCGGCGAGCGAGTCGGGTCCGCGGTTGACCAGGTCGCCGGCGAACCACAGCGGTCTCGCACCGTCCGGGTCGCAGGCGGCGAGCAGCGCTTCGAGCGGCGCGTCGCACCCCTGCAGGTCGCCGATGGCAATGGGAGACACGGCCGCTCAGAAGCCCACGGCTTCTTCAGCCGACGACGCGGCGGAGTTCGGCCCTTGCCGGACCTACGTACTCGGGCAGCCAGCGCTTGAGATCGCGGCGCACCTCGTCGTCGGCGAGCTCGCGGGGCTGCTCGAGCCAGGCGCGGAAGGTGTCCAGCCACTGGGGCGGCACCTCGGCCGCGCGGGCCACCTTCACCTTGTGGTGATGGGTCGGCCGCGAGTTCTCGCCGTCGGCGAGCAGCTCCTCGTAGAGCTTCTCGCCCGGCCGCAGGCCGGTGAACTCGATGTGGATCTGCTCGTCGGTGAAGCCGGCCAGCCGGATCATGTCGCGGGCGAGGTCGACGATCTTCACCGGCTCGCCCATGTCGAGCACGAAGATCTCGCCGCCGCGGCCCATGCCGGCCGCCTGCAGCACCAGCTGCGCGGCCTCGGGGATCGACATGAAGTACCGGATGATGTCCGGGTGCGTGACAGTGACCGGACCGCCACGCGCGATCTGCTCGGCGAACTTCGGGATCACGCTGCCGTTGCTGCCGAGCACGTTGCCGAAGCGCACGACCTCGAAGCGGGTCGGGCCGCGCGCGTGCAGCGACTGGCAGACCATCTCGGCCAGCCGCTTGGAGGCGCCCATCACGTTGGTCGGGTTGACCGCCTTGTCGGTGGAGATCAGCACCACCTCGGCGACGCCGTGGGCGATCGCCGCCTCGGCGACACGCAGCGTGCCGAGCGTGTTGTTGCGGATCGCCTCCCAGGCGTTGCCTTCCTCCATCATCGGCACGTGCTTGTAGGCCGCCGCATGGAAGATCAC
>JAIYAG010000312.1 GCA_027489195.1 Burkholderiales bacterium
CGACGCCCGACTCGGCGATCACCTGCTGCAGCGGCTCGGCCCGCCGTCCCGCGAGCACCACCCGGTAGCCGTCGTCCAGCAGCGCCAGCGCCGCCGCGCGCCCCACCCCCGTGCCGGCGCCGGTCACCAGCGCCACCTTGTCGTGCGAAGCCATGTCTCTCCCCCCTTTCTCGTTCGATTCGAAGACCGGCGATGGTACCGCGCTCGTCCCCGGGAATCCGCCGTCCATCCCCCGTCGCGTTGACCCGCCCCCGGGCCGGGCGAAGACTGGACATGGCACTTTTTCCCACTCTCCGGACTTCCGATGACGACACGCGTCTCCCTGGGCCTGATTGCCGAGGGCTCGATGGTGGCCGGTGTGCTGAAGGCGACGCAGCTGCGTCTGCGGTGACCGTCGCCGGCCGGGCGCGCCCCGCCGAGCGGTCGGCGGGGCCTTTTGCTCCGGGCGGAAATCCGCTATAGTCGCGGGCTGTTCCCTGATAGCTCAGTTGGTAGAGCGACGGACTGTTAATCCGCAGGTCCCTGGTTCGAGTCCAGGTCGGGGAGCCACCAGATCAAGGGGTTACGCGCTTCGGCACGTAGCCCCTTTCCTTTTGCGGCACGCCGGTCGCGCAGGCCGATCGGCCCCCGGGCACATGCTCGGCGAGGATGCGCAGGCTCAGGCCGTCGGCCCAGGCCGCGTAGCCGTCCGGGCTCGGATGGATGCCGTCCGCCGCCAGGCCCAGCGTGGTCGTCGTGTCCGGATGCCAGTGCATGCTCCGCCCGTCCTGTCCGGTCAGCAGTCCGGCGAGGCTGTGGTTCATCCGCCGCGCCCAGCGGCCCATGAACCAGCGAAGCGGCTGCGGCAGCGCCCGGCAGGCATGCATGGGCGGCACGGCACTGTGCACGAGCAGGGCCGGTGCGAAGCGTTGCTCGATCTCTTCGGCCAGACGGTTCTGCCACCGGGCCCACCGGGCCGGCGCACACAGTCCCGTGGCATCGTTGGCGCCCATCGACAGCACGACCACGTCGAACCGCGCACGGGGCGCCTGCTGGAGCAGCTTGAGCAGTCCCGGCGAGTCCAGTCCGTTGACCGCCATCACGCACCACTCCACCGTGTGATGCCGACTCAGGCGCAGCACGAGCTGGCCGCACAGCGCCTGGTCCTGGGTCGAGGCCCCCACGCCGGCCGCCCCCGAGTCGCCGGCCACCAGCAGTCGGACCCGCGTGCCGCTGCCGGCGGTGCCGGTGCGGCGGCCCGGCGGCTCGGGCATGCGCGGCGTGACGCGCCGCACGTGCCGGGCCTGCAGCCAGAGCAGCGGCGCCAGCAGCCACAGCGCCGGCAGGAGACCCCAGCGGGCGTCGGACGAGGCGATCAGGCCGCCAGGGCCGGATAGTCGGTGTAGCCCTTGGCGCCCGGCACGTAGAAGCTGGCTTCTTCCGGCGGGTTTAGCGCAGCGTCCTGGCGCATCCGCGCCACCAGGTCGGGGTTGGCCAGGAACGGGCGCCCGAAGGCGATCAGGTCGCCTCGCTTCTCGAGCAAGTCCTGCTCGGCGCGGGCATGGTCGAAGCCCCCCGACAGGATGAAGAGGCCGTCGAAGCCCGCGCGCAGCGCGAGCTTGAAGTCGGCGGGCACCGGCGGCGCGCCCATCGACGAATGATCGACCAGGTGCAGGTAGAGCAGACCCAAGGCCGAGAGCGAGTGCGCCAGCAGGAGGTACTGCGCCTCGACCTCGGGGAATTCGCCGGTGCCGTTGAACACGCCGTAGGGCGACAGCCGCATGCCCACCCGATCGCGGCCGATGGCGGCGATCGTGGCGCGCGCGATCTCAAGCGCCAGGCGGTTGCGGCGTTCGTTGCTGCCGCCATAGCCGTCGGTGCGCAGGTTGACCCGCGGGTTGAGGAACTGCTCGATCAGGTAGCCGTTGGCGCCATGCAGCTCGACGCCGTCGAAGCCGGCCTCCATCGCGAGCTTCGCGGCGGCCACGTGTTCGTCGATGACGCGCGCGATGTCGTCGTCGCTCATCGCACGGGGCGGGCTGTGCGGCTGCATGCCGAGCGTGTCGGTGTACATCTCGCCCGGGCACACGGCGGTGCCGGGCCCGAGCACCTCGGCACCGGCCGGCAGGTTGGCGACGTGCGCCACGCGGCCGCAGTGCATGAACTGCACGAAGATCTTGCCGCCGCGATCGTGGACGGCCTTCGTGGTGTCCTGCCACGCGGTCGCCTGCGCGGCGTCGTACAGCCCGGGGATGCGGGGGTAGCCCAGACCGTCGGGGCTGGGCGAGGTGCCCTCGGTGATGATCAGGCCGGCCGTCGCGCGCTGGCCGTAGTACGTGGCCATCAGCGCGTTCGGCGTGTGCTGGGGGGTGGCCCGGCTGCGGGTCAGGGGCGCCATCACCGTGCGGTTGGCCAGGTGCAGCGAGCGGACAGTGAACGGTTCGAAGAGCATGGGGGGAACTCCTGGCAGGGATCGGGCCCGCGGGCCGCGACGGGCCTGCGTGGCCGCCCGTGCCCGGAGGGTCTGGCGATGCAGCCTGCGCGCCGGGGCCCGTCGGGTCTGTTCGCTGGCGCACGCCGAGGGGGCGAGGCGCGTGTCGGGACGACGCGTGCGTCATGGACGGAGCGGGGGTGTCGCCGACTTCATGGCGCGTTCGGCGAGTGTGCCGAGGGAGACCGAACTCGTAGACTGGCCGCATGCACGATGACGACCCGCCGGCGCCGACGCCGCCGAACCTCCGCCTGGCGCATGCGGGCACCTTCTCGGTCTGGCCAGGGTGGCTGCTCGCGATGCAGGCCGCGGGCATCGATGCGGCCGGCGTGCTCCAGCGCGCGGGGCTCCCGGCCGACCTGTTCGCCCGCGCCGGCACCCGGCTCGACACCGCGGCCTACTTCAGGCTCTGGGCGGCGATCGACGCCGACGCCGCGCCGGGGCAGGATCCGACGCCGATCCGGCTCGCCGGGAAGATGTCCGCCGACTGGTTCGAGCCGGAGCTCTTCGTGGCGCTGTGCAGCGACGACATGAACGGTGCGCTGGCCCGCCTGGCCCAGTACAAGCGCCTGGTCGGCCCGGTGGCCCTTCGTGTCGAGCGCACGGAGCGCCGCACGCGCGCGACGCTGGCGTTCCTGGATCGAAGCCTGACGCCCCCGCCGGTGCTGATGGCGTTCAAGCTCGTGTTCCTGGTTCAGCTGGCGAGGCTCGCCACCGGTGGCACGGTCTTCCCGCTCGAAGTGGGCTGGCCGGCCCCCCCGCGCTCGGCGCCCGAGACCCGGGCCTATGCGGATCACTTCGGGGTCCCGGTGCGCCAGGCCGCGATGCCGACGGTCGTGTTCTCGGCCGAGGACGCACGGCGCCCGTTCCTGACCGCGCATCACGGCATGTGGTCCTTCTTCGAGCCGGCCCTGCGTCAGCGGCTCGCCGATCTCGACACGCGTGCGACGGCGGTCGATCGCGTGCGCGGCGCCCTTCTCGAGGCGCTGCCGGCGGGCGAGCTGTCGATGCGGGCGGTCTGCCGCAAGCTCGGCGTCAGCAGCCGTACGCTGCAGCGGCGGCTCC
>JAIYAG010000209.1 GCA_027489195.1 Burkholderiales bacterium
CGCATCGCGTTCTGCATCGCACGCTTCATCGCGCGACGGAACATGATCCGCTTCTCGAGCTGCTGCGTGATCGAGTCGGCGATCAGCTGCGCATCGGTTTCCGGCTTGCGGATCTCTTCGATGTTCACGTGCACCGGCACCTTCAGCATGCGCTGCAGGTCGGCCTTGAGGAGCTCGATGTCCTCGCCCTTCTTGCCGATCACGACACCCGGACGCGCCGAGAAGATCGTGATGCGCGCGTTCTTCGACGGGCGCTCGATGAGCACTCGGCCGACGGACGCGCTGCGCAGTTTCTTGCGCAGGTAGGCGCGGACCTTGATGTCCTCGTTGAGCATCCCTGCGAAGTCTTTGCTGTTGGCGTACCAGCGCGACGACCAGTTACGGCTGACCGCGAGGCGGAAGCCGGTCGGGTGAATCTTTTGTCCCATGTCCTCGGTTCCTTCGCGCTCAGTTACCGACCGTCACGTAGATATGGCACGTCTGCTTCTCGATCTTGACGCCCCGGCCCTTGGCCCGGGCATCGAATCGACGCAGCGAGGCGCCCTTCTCGACGTGGATGGTCTTGACCTTCAGCTCGTCGACGTCGGCACCGTCGTTGTGCTCGGCGTTGGCGATGGCCGACTCGAGCACCTTCTTGACGATCTTCGACGCCTTCTTCGGGGAGAAGGTGAGGATGTTCAGCGCCTGCTCGACCGGCTTGCCGCGGACGAGGTCCGCCGCGAGCCTGCCCTTCTGGGCGGAGAGACGGACACCTTGCAGTGTGGCTTTGGTTTCCATGTCGTCTGTCCTTACCGCTTGCCGGCCCCGCTCTTGCCCTTGACCGCCTTCTTGTCGGCCGCATGGCCCTTGAAGGTGCGGGTCAGCGCGAACTCGCCGAGCTTGTGCCCGACCATGTTCTCGTTGACGAAGACAGGAACGTGCTGCTTGCCGTTGTGAACGGCGATCGTGAGCCCGATGAACTCGGGCAGGATCGTGGACCGACGCGACCAGGTCTTGATCGGTTTCTTGTCCTTGATGGCCTGCGCCGCATCCACCTTCTTGATCAGGTGGTCGTCGACGAACGGCCCTTTCTTGACGGAACGTGCCATGGTCAGCCCTTATTTCTTGTGCCGGCGCTGCACGATCATCGAGGTCGTGCGCTTGTTGCGACGCGTGCGGTAGCCCTTCGTCGGCTGACCCCACGGGTTGACCGGCACGCGGCCTTCGCCTGTCTTGCCTTCGCCACCGCCGTGGGGGTGGTCGACCGGGTTCATCGCGACGCCTCGCACGGTCGGGCGGATGCCCTTCCAGCGGGTGGCGCCGGCCTTGCCGGTCTGGCGCAGGTTGTGCTCTTCGTTGCCGACTTCGCCCAGCGTGGCGCGGCACTCGATGTGGACGCGACGGATCTCGCCCGAACGCAGGCGGACCTGCGCGTAGGTGCCTTCACGTGCCAGCAGCTGAGCCGACGCACCCGCCGAGCGGGCGATCTGACCACCCTTGCCCGGCAGCATCTCGATGTTGTGGATCGTGGAACCCACCGGGATGTTGCGGATCGGGAGCGTGTTGCCCGAGCGGATCGGCGCCTCGGCGCCCGACATCAGGGTCGCACCGGCAGCGACGCCGCGCGGCGCCAGGATGTAGCGGCGCTCGCCGTCGGCGTAGCACAGCAGGGCCAGGTGCGCGCTGCGGTTCGGGTCGTACTCGATGCGCTCGACCTTGGCGGGGATCCCGTCCTTGATCCGCTTGAAGTCGACGATCCGGTAGTGCGACTTGTGACCGCCGCCGCGATGGCGCGTGGTGATGTGGCCGAGGTTGTTGCGCCCCGAGCTGCGGATCTGCGGCTCGACGAGCGACGCCAGGGGCTTGCCTTTGTGCAGGCCCGGCGTGACCACCTTGACCATCCCCCGGCGGCCGGGCGATGTCGGCTTGAGCTTGACGACCGGCATTTACTTCGCCTCCGCGAAATTGATTTCCTGGCCGGGCTTCAGGCTCACGTACGCCTTGCGCACGTTGCGCCGGCGACCGTTGAAGCGACCGAAGCGCTTGGCCTTGCCCGCCTGGTTCAGCACCTGGACGGACTCGACCTCGACCTTGAACAGCCGCTCGACGGCTGCCTTGATCTCGGGCTTGGTCGCGTCCTGCAGCACGCGGAAGGCGACCTGGTTGTTCTTCTCGGCGACCATCGTGCTCTTCTCGGAGACGATCGGGGCGACGAGGATCTGCATCAGACGTTCGGCGTTCATCCCAGCATCTCCTGGACCATCGCGAGCGCCGGCTTGGTGATGAGCACCTTGTCGAAGTGCACCAGCGACACGGGGTCCGCATTGCGCGCATCGACGACCAGCACGTTCGGCAGGTTGCGCGACGCGAGCCACAGGTTCTCGTCGACGCCGTCGGTGAGGACGAGGACCGACTCGAGACCCATCACTTTCAGCTTGTCGACCAGCAGCTTGGTCTTCGGCGCGTCGAGGGCCATGCCCTCGACGACAGCCACGCGGTCCTCGCGGGCCAGCTGCGACAGGATCGAGCACATGCCCGCGCGGTACATCTTGCGGTTGACCTTGTGCGCGTAGTTCTGGTCGGGCGAGTTCGGGAAGATCTTGCCGCCCCCGCGCCACAGCGGCGAGGAGGTCATGCCTGCACGAGCGCGGCCGGTGCCCTTCTGGCGGAACGGCTTCTTCGTGCTGTGGCGGACTTCCGAACGGTCCTTCTGCTTGCTGTTGGCACTGCGCGCGTTCGCCTGGTAGGCGACCACGATCTGGTGGATCAGCGGCTCGTTGAAGTCGCGGCCGAAGACGGTGTCGGCGGCGGCAACGGTCGAGGACGGCTGGCCCTGCTCGTTGAGGAGCTTGAGTTCCATCTGTTCGGCCCCTTACTTCTTGCCGGCTTTGGCCGGGTTCGTCGGGCCGGCGGCCTGCACCACCCTCGGCACGCGCGGCAAGCCGCCCTTGGCGAGCGGGGTCTTGACCGCGGGGGTCACCACCACGGCGCCGCCCTTGGCACCCGGGACCGCGCCACGGACCATCAGCAGGCCCCGCTCGGCGTCGACGCGCGCGATGACGAGGTTCTGGATGGTCTTGCTGTCGTCGCCCATGTGGCCGGACATCCGCTTGCCGGGGAACACCCGACCCGGATCCTGCGCCATGCCGATCGAGCCCGGCACGTTGTGCGAGCGCGAGTTGCCGTGCGAGGCACGGCCGGAGGCGAAGTTGTAGCGCTTGATCGTGCCGGTGAAGCCCTTGCCGATCGAGGTGCCCGCGACGTCGACCTTCTGGCCGGCGGCGAAGAGGGCAGCGGGGATCACGGCGCCGGGCGCCAGGTCGCCGAGCTTGTCGGCGGGAACCCGGAACTCGCGCAGCTCATGACCCGCCTGGACACCCGCTTTCGCGAAGTGACCGGCCTCGGCCTTGGTGACACGGGATGCGCGACGGTCGCCGAAGGCGACCTGCACGGCGGAGTAGCCGTCGGACTCGACGGTCTTGATCTGGGCGACGCGGTTGTTCGACACATCGAGCACGGTCACGGGAACGGCATCGCCGTCGTCCGTGAAGATGCGCATCATGCCGACCTTGCGTCCCACAAGGCCAAGGCTCATGTTTGCTCCGATCCCGGCTGCGATTGGCCGGGTGTGGTTCGAGCGAAGGCACTGGGCCATCGCCGGGGTCCGCCGGATGACCTGTGGCCACCTCGTGCGGAAAGCCTTCGAGTATACCCCTGTGCGCTTCGAGCGCGCAAGGGGTTACAAGCAGAGGAGAAAAGGAACCCGCCCGGGCGCCATCAGCGCCCGGGCGGGGGGGTGGGTCCGCGCGGTGGGACGGGTCGTCAGGCGTGCTTCGCGGCGCGGCGGCGGCGGGCGAAGGCGGCCGCCGCGCTCAACCCGGCCATCATGAAGGCCCACTCGGCCGGCTCGGGCACCGGTTGCGCGTAGGTGATGTCGCCGTACACATGGTAGGCGCCGGTCACGCTGAACGAGCCGATGGCCGAACTGTCGGACACGTAGCCGATGAAGGCGCTCTCGTTGATGCCGCCGCCCGAGACGGGCGACTGCAGCGTGCTGGCCGCGATCAGCGCACCGCCGGTGTCGAACACGGACAGAAGCAGGTCGCCCGCGGGCGGCGCGCTGGTGTCGACCATGAAGCGCAGGCCCACGAACCCGCTCGACTGGCCCGGGTTGAGCGAGAACCTGACGGCGTTGTCGTCGAACGAGAGGCCGCTGACGAAGGCGCCGGCGGCCGCGCCGGCGGGCGTGTCGGCCCACGGCGAGATCGCCTGCCAGGTGCCGTTGGTCCCGAGGGTGGCGGCGCCCGTCTCGCCGATCACCACGCCGGTGCCCGTGTTGGCGATCGAGAAGGGGCCGGCACCGAGGCCGGCGACACCGGAGGTGCCGAGGGTCGCGGCGCCGACGCCGGAGAGGTCGAGCTGCTGCAGGCCGGTGCCCGGCTGGGTGAAGACGAAGCCTTCGGCGTGCGCGGCGCTCGCCAGGCCGCCGGCGAGCAGCGCGGCGAGGATTCGGATACGAATGGTCATGGTTGTCTCTCTGGAATGTTGAGCGTCAGATCGCGCCGATCTTGCCGCCGTCGTTGCGGGTGATGACCAGCGTTGCCGAACGGGGCTTCACCGCGCCGCCGCTGCTCAGCGTGGTCGGACCGTTGATGCCGCTGTCGGGCCAGGTGCTCCTCTGGGTGAACGAGCCCGTCCAGTCCTCGCCCGGGTGCTGGATGCCGACGAACACCGTCTTGCCGTCCGGCGTGCCGGTGATGCCGGTCACCTCGCAGTTCTTCGGGCTGGTCATGAAGCGGCGGACTTCGCGCGTCGCGGGGTCGGACGCCAGCAGCGCGTTGCCGCCGATGTTGACCCAGTCGCCGAGGGCGTCGCCCTGCTGGTCGGTCTGGATCCAGAGCCGCCCGTCCCGGTCGAACCACAGGCCGTCCGGCGCACCGAAGTCGTCGCCGTTGATGTTGCCCTGCAGGTTCGGGGTGGCGTTCGCGCTGTCGCCGGCGAAGACGTAGATGTCCCACTCGAAGCTGGTCGCCGCCACGTCGCCGGCGGTCTCGCGCCAGCGGATGATGTGGCCGTAGATGTTGTTCGGGCGGGGGTTCGCCGCATCGACGGGAGGCCGCGCTTGGGCGGCGACCGTCGTGCCGGCCGTGGCGTTCGTGGACGCCGGCGACGAGCCGCGACGGTTGTTGTTGGTCAGCGTGAGATAGATCTCGCGCGTGACCGGATGGGCGGCAATCCACTCCGGCCGGTCCATCTCGGTCGCGTCGACCCGGTCGGCGGCCTGGC
>JAIYAG010000545.1 GCA_027489195.1 Burkholderiales bacterium
CGCGGGCGTAGTGGTCGAGGCCCATCTCCATGACGGCGGAGAAGCCGTGGGCGAGCACGATCGCGGGGCGCGGCGTCGCGGCGTCGCCGGCGGGCCGGTACAGCCAGCCGTGCAGCTTCACGTCGTCGCCGTCGAAGAGCACATCGTCGCGGCGCACGGCAGGGGCCCCGCTCACAGGTACGCCGCCGACAGCTGCGCGACGATGTCGGCGTCGGCCAGTTCCTGGCTGCTGCCGCCCATGATCACGCGGCCGTGGCGCAGCACGAAGCCCTGGTGCGCGACCTGCAGCGCCATCGCCGCCATCTGCTCGGCCAGCACCACCGTGGTCTGGCGTTCGCGCGAGTACGCGGTGATGAAGTCGAAGATCTGCTGGACGATGATCGGCGCCAGCCCGAGCGAAGGCTCGTCGAGCAGCATGAAGGCCGGCTCGCGGATCGTCACGGACGAGAGGATCAGCATCTGCTGCTGGCCGCCGGACAGCATGCCGGACGTGCCCGCGCGCCGCTCCTTGAGGATGGGGAACGCCGCGTACACACGCTCGAGCGCCTGCGGGAACGGCGTGCGCCGCGGCCCGAAGCTCCAGGCGATCGACAGGTTCTCCTCGACGGTCATCGTGCGGAACAGCCGCCGACCCTCCATCGCGAGCGACACGCCGAGCCGCGCGCGCTTGTGCGCGGGCAGCCGGCCGATGTCGGTGCCGTCGATGCGGATCGTGCCGGCGGTGACCGGCGCGAGGCCGGAGATCGCCTTGAGCAGCGAGGACTTGCCCGCGCCGTTGGCGCCGAGCACCGCGGTGATCTGCCCGGGGCGCGCGGTCAGCGTGACGCCGTGCAGCGCCTGGATGTTGCCGTAGGCGACATCGACTTCCTTGAGCTCAAGCATCGGCGGTCCTCGGGGTCTGGACGCCCAGGTAGGCTTCGATCACGGCGGTGTCGCGGCGCATGCCCTGCATGTCGCCACGGTAGATGACGCGGCCGCTGTCGAGCACGACGACGTCGTCGACCAGGTCGGCGACGAAGTCCATGTGGTGCTCGATCAGCAGCACCGCCTTGCCGCGGCCGCGGACCCAGCGGATCACCTCGGCGAGCCGGCCGAGCTCGCCCTCGGAGAGGCCGGCGGCGGGCTCGTCGAGCATCAGCACCTCGGGGTCGGCCATCAGCGCGCGCGCCACCTCGGTGAGGCGGCGGTAGCCGTAGGGCAGCGATTCGAGGAGCTGGTCGGCGACGGCGCCGAGACCGGCGATGGCCATGATCTCGCCGGCCCGCGCGATCGTCTCGCGCTCCTCGCGCATCATGGCGGGCGTGCGCAGCGCCGCCGCGAGCATCGATCCGCGGTGCTTCAGGTGCGCCCCGAGCATCACGTTCTCGCGGACCGTGAAGCTGGGCACCAGCCGGGGATCCTGGAAGGTCCTCACCAGACCGGCGGCGGCCACCTCGGGATTCGAACGTCCGCCGATCTCGCGGCCGCGCAGCGTCACCTGCCCCGCGCTCGGGGTGTAGATGCCGCTGACCACGTTCACCAGCGTGCTCTTGCCGGAGCCGTTGGGGCCGATCAGCGCGGTGATGCGACCGGGACGCAGCGCGAGCGAGACGCCATCGAGCGCGACGAGGCCGGCGAAGCGCTTGGTGAGGTCGCGGACCTCGACGATCGGCGCGGCATCGGGATCGCCCGCGGGCGCGCTGGTGGCTGTCGCGACATCCGCCGGCGCGGCCCCGGCGGCAGGCGATGCCCCGCCCGCCCCACCCGCCCCGCCCGCCGCCAGCACGTCGCGCAGCGCCCGCGCCGGCACGAAGCGCGCCGGCTCGGCGATCGCGCCGGCGAAGCCCTTGCGGAACAGCAGGAACACGCCCATCAGGATCAGGCCGTACACCATGAACTGCCAGGCCGCGAAGGCCTGCAGCTTCTCGGGCAGCCAGGAGAACAGCATCGCGCCGAGGATCGGGCCGACGATGGTCCCGATGCCGCCGACGATGGCCATCACCAGCACCTCGACCGATCGCTGGATGGTGAAGCTGTCCGGACCGAGGTAGCCGACCAGGTGGGCGTAGAACGCGCCCGCGAGCCCGGCGATCGCGGTGCTGATCGCATACGCGCGGCGCTTCGTGACCCCGGGCTGGATGCCGATGCTGCCGGCCGCGATCTCGCTGGCCTGGATCGCGAAGAACGCACGGCCGTGCATCGACTGCACGAAGTTGCGCAGCAGCCAGAGCACCACCGCGGTGACCACCAGCAGCACGCGGAAGTAGTCCAGCGCCTCGAGCCGCACGCCGAGCACCACCAGGTTCTTCAGCGTCGGCGAAGGCACCGCGCTCAGGCCCATCACGCCGCCGGTGACATCGGCCCACTCCTTGAGGACCTCGTAGGTCAGCAGGCCGAAGCCCGCGGTCATCATCGCGAGGTAGAACTCCTTGACCCGGCCCGCCGGGATCGCGAGCAGCCAGCCGGCGAGGGCGGCGAGCGCGACCGCGCACGGCACGGCGAGGATCACCGGCACCCCGGCGGACTTGGTCAGCACCGCGGAGCCGTAGGCGCCGATCGCGAAGAAGCCGGCATGGCCGAGCGAGATCTGGCCGGCGATGCCGGTCAGCAGGTTGATGCTCTGCGCGAGCAGGATGTTGATCATCACGAACGACAGCAGCTGCACCGTGGCACGGTCGGCCGAGGCCGGCACGAACCACAGCGCGAGCAGCACCGCGATCGACAGGGCCGGATGGCCCAGCACGAGCGAGACCTGGCGGCGGAGGGC
>JAIYAG010000075.1 GCA_027489195.1 Burkholderiales bacterium
CACCCAGCGGCCGATCGGCACGATCAGGCCGGTCTCCTCGGCCAGCGGCACGAACGCGCCCGGCGACACCAGCCCGCGCTCGGGGTGGCGCCAGCGGATCAGCGCCTCGACGCCGGCCATCGTGCCGTCGACCGCCCGCCAGCGCGGCTGGTAGTGCAGCTCGAACTCGCCGCGCTCCAGCGCGTGACGCAGATCGGATTCGACGGTGATGCGGTTGACGCGCGGCGCGGCGAGTGCCGGGTCGAACAGCGCGACCTGCCCGCGTCCCGCCCGCTTGGAGCGGTACATCGCCGCGTCCGCGCATCGGAACAGCGCCTCGGGCGTGCTCGCGTTGAGCGGGTAGAGGGCGCCGCCGACCGCGGCGCTGACGAAGACCTCGATGCCGCCGACAGTGACCGGCGCGGCGAGCGCCGCGGCGACGCGCCGCGCGAGCGCGCCCAGCGCCTCGGTGTCGGTGCTGACGCGGCTCAGCACGACGAACTCGTCGCCACCATGCCGCGCGAGCAGGTCGCCGCCGTCGATCGCATCGCCGATGTGCTGCGCGACGTCGATCAGCAGCGCGTCGCCCGCGGCGTGCCCGAGCGTGTCGTTGACGTGCTTGAACCCGTCGAGGTCCAGCATCAGCATGCCGAGCCCGCCGCCGTCGCGCCCGGCCGCCGCGACCCGGCGCGCGGTCTCGGCCTGCAGGCACAGGCGGTTCGGCAGTCCGGTCAGCACGTCGGTGCGGGCGAGCTGCTCGAGCCGATCCTGCGCGGTCTTGATGTCGGTGATGTCGGCGAAGCTGCAGACGACGCTGTCGTCGTCGGGTTCGTCATGCGCCGCGGGCACCGGCTGCACGTTGACGCTGACCCAGCGGCGCCTGCCGCCGGCGCCGGTCAGGCCGATCACGCGGTCGCGCTGCGGCGCCCGGGTGCTCACGCAGCGGTCGATCGGCGAGTCGTCGCAGCGCAGCGGCTCGCCGTCCTCGGTGACCGCGCCGCGCAGCAGGCGCTGCGCGTCGAGGCCGGCGAGCGCGGCGTCGTCCAGGCCGAGCAGGCGCTTGGCGCCCGCATTCCAGCCCGAGAGCCGCCAGTCGCCCCGGAAGACCAGTACCGCGGCGCCCACCGCCTGCAGCACCGACTCGTGCCGCACCCGGTCGCGCTGCATGCGCTCGCGCAGCCCGGTGCGCCGGAGCGCCTCCTCGGCGAGCCGCACGAAGGCGTCGACCACGTCGAGCTCGGCCTCGCCGGGCCGCTGCGGCGAGTCGTGGAAGACCGCGAAGCAGCCGGCGGCGCGCCCCTCGGCGTCGCGCAGCGGCGTGGCCCAGCAGGCCCGCAGCCCGTGCGGTGCCGCGTGCTCGCGCCAAGCGCCGCACAGCGGATCGACGTCGATGTCCTCGACGATCACGCGACGGTCCAGGAAGACCGCTGCGCCGCAGGGCCCGCTCGCATGGCCGACCTCCAGCCCGTGCACCGCGTCGCTGTAGGCCTGCGGCAGCGTGCCGGACACGGTCGACTGCAGGCGCCGGCGCTCTGTATCGAGCAGCGTGATCCCGCAGCGCGCGCTGCCGCCCAGCATCCGCTCGATCGACACGCAGATCCGGCGCAGCACCGCGGCGAGCGGCGCGCCGTCGGCCATCGTCTCCAGCACGTCGCGGGTGCGTGCGGCGAGCGTCTGCCGTAGGCGCCTGCCGGTCGCGTCGCGCAGCAGCGCCTGATGCACGGGGCGCCCGTCGAACTCGGTGAGCGACACCGACGCCTCGAGCACGCAGCCCACGCCGTCGAGGCGCATGCATTCGACCTCGAGCACCTCCGGGCGGCCGCCGAAGCCCGCGAACGCGCGGCGCAGCGACGGACCGGCCGCGCGCGCGGGTGGCAGCAGCGCGTCGACCGTGACCCCGACCAGGCGCGAGGCGTCGGCCGCGCCGAGCAGCGCGGCGGCCGAGCCGTTGGCGAACACGATCACGCCGTCCCCGCCCACCACCAGCACGCCGTCGGGCAGCGATTCGTACAGTTCGCGGCGGGCCGCGTCCGCGGCGTGCATCACCGCGCACGCTTCGCCCGGGGCGGACCGGGCCGCGCACGGCCCGATCGGTACGGCACGGGCCACGACGGATCGGGATGCGGAGGAAGCCGGTCGGCGCAGATCCATGGGGCAGGGGCCTCGAGTGCGACGCAGTGTGTCGCGACCGTGTCGGGCCGAGCCATTGGGGATCGCCGCAGAACCGCTGTCGCAGGCCATGGGTGGCAGGGCGGGCCGCCCGACGGTATGTTTCGGCATCGTGTCCGGACGGCTCCGGCACGCCGCGCGCGCACTCTGCCCCGGGGTGCGGCGCGTCCGATGCCCGCCTCCCGATGAGCGCCCTTCGCCGCAACAACGTCACCGTGCAGGGACACGGCAAGAAGACCCTCCTCTTCGCCCACGGCTACGGCTGCGACCAGCGGATGTGGCGGCATGTCGCCCCCGCGTTCGCCGACGACCGCCGGGTCGTGACCTTCGATCACGTCGGTGCGTGCACGACCGAGCGCTCGCACTACACCGCGGCGAAGTACGGCTCGCTGCACGGCTACGCGGGCGACCTGCTCGAGATCGTGCGGGCCCTCGGACTGCCGCGCGTCACCTACGTCGGCCACTCGGTGAGCGCGATGGTCGGCCTGCTGGCGGCGGTCTCGCACCCGGAGTACTTCGAGCGGCTGGTGCTGCTCACGCCCTCGCCCTGCTACGTCAACGACGGCGACTACCGCGGCGGCTTCGAGCGCGACGCGCTCGACGGCCTGCTCGCGTCGATGGACGCCGACTTCGAGGCGTGGGCGGCCGGCATCGCGCCGGTGATCATGGGCAACCCCGATCGGCCCGAGCTGGCGACGGAGCTTCGCGACAGCTTCTGCAGCACCGACCGGACGATCGCCCGGCACTTCGCCCGCGTGACCTTCCTGTCCGACCACCGCGATGCCGTGCCGCAGCTGCAGGTCCCGTCGCTGACCCTGCAGTGTCGCGACGACGCGGTCGCGCCGCTCGAGGTCGGCCGTTGGATGCATGCGCGCATGCCGGCCGACACGCTGGTCGAGATGGCCGCGACCGGGCACTGCCCGCATGTCAGCGCGCCCGCCGAGACGATCGCCGCGATCCGCGCGTTCCTGGACTGAGCCCGCGATCCCTGCGGCCGGGGGTCGTGCGGCGGGCAGTACAATCCCGGCTCCCGCGCGCCCTCCGCGCGCGCCCGCCCCGCCCGACCCGAGCCCGCGATGCCCGTCAACCTCGCCCCCCTGGATCCCGCACGCCTGTACCCGGTCGCCGGCCTGGAGCTGGGCACCGCACGCGCGGCGATCCGCAAGCCGAACCGGCGCGACGTGCTGCTCGCGCGTCTCGCGCCCGGTGCGACCGCGGCCGGCGTGTTCACGCGCAACCGGTTCTGCGCCGCGCCGGTGACGGTCTGCCGCGAGCACCTCGCGGCGGGTGCGGGCATCCGCGCCTTCGTCGTCAATACCGGCAATGCGAACGCCGGCACCGGCGCGCCGGGGCTGGCCGCCGCGCGCCAGACCTGCGCCGCGGTCGCCGCGCTGCTCGGCTGCGAGCCCGCGCAGGTGCTGCCGTTCTCCACCGGCGTGATCCTCGAATCGCTGCCGGTCGATCGCCTGGTCGCCGGGCTGCCCGCCGCCCGCGACGACCTGCGCGTCGACCAGTGGGGCGTCGCCGCCGAGGCGATCATGACCACCGACACGGTACCCAAGGCCGCGTCGCGGCGCGTGAAGATCGGCGGACGCAGCGCGACGGTCACCGGCATCTCGAAGGGCGCGGGCATGATCCGCCCGAACATGGCGACCATGCTCGGCTTCGTCGCGACCGACGCGCGCGTGCCGCAGCCGCTGCTCGCGAAGTGGGTACGCGAGGCCGCCGATGCGAGCTTCAACCGCATCACCATCGACGGCGACACCTCGACCAACGACTCGTTCGTGCTGATCGCCACCGGGGCCGGCGAGGTCGCGGTCGCCGACGAGGCGGACCCGTCGGCCGCGCCGCTCAAGGCCGCGATCGTGGAGGTCGCGCGCGAGCTCGCGCAGGCCATCGTGCGCGACGGCGAGGGCGCGACCAAGTTCATCACCGTCGCGGTCGAGCGCGCCGGCACGCCCGACGAGGCCGCCGCCGTCGCCTACGCGATCGCGCACTCGCCGCTGGTCAAGACCGCGTTCTTCGCGTCCGACCCCAACCTCGGGCGCATCCTCTGCGCGATCGGCTATGCCGGCATCGAGGACCTCGATCCCTCGCGCATCGACCTCTGGCTCGACGACGTGCACGTGGCCACCCGTGGCGGTCGCCATCCTGACTATCGCGAGGAGGACGGCCAGCGGGTGATGAAGCAGTCCGAGATCACCGTGCGCGTGTCGCTCGCGCGCGGCGAGGCGGCCACCACCGTCTGGACCTGCGACCTGTCGCACGACTACGTGTCGATCAACGCCGACTACCGTTCCTGATCCCCCGATGCTCTTCGACACCAAAGCCATCCAGCGCCTCGCCGAGCGCGCCGAGACCCTGCTCGCCCGCGTGGAGGGCCTGCTGCCCCGCGCCGCCGAGCCCGACTGGGACGCCTCGATCGCGTTCCGCTGGCGCCGCCGCCCGACCGCGTTCGGCTGGCAGTCGTGGCTGCAGCCGGTGCGCCACCGCTCGTCGATCTCGCTCGACGACCTGCAGAACATCGACGAGCCCAAGCGGCTGATCGAGCGCAACACGCGCCGCTTCGTGCAGGGCCTGCCGGCGAACAACGTGCTGCTGACGGGTTCGCGCGGCACCGGCAAGTCCTCGCTGATCAAGGCCTGCCTGAACGCGCACGCCCACGAGGGCCTGCGGCTGATCGAGGTCGACAAGGCCGACCTCGTCGACCTGCCCGACATCGTCGACCTGGTGGCCGAGCGGCCCGAGAAGTTCGTCGTCTACTGCGACGACCTGTCGTTCGAGGAGGGCGAGGCCGGCTACAAGGCGCTCAAGACCGCGCTCGACGGCTCGATCTCCGCGGCCTCCGACAACGTGCTGATCTACGCGACCAGCAACCGCCGGCACCTGATGCCGGAGAAGATGAGCGAGAACCTCGCGGCCAAGCACACCGAGGACGGCGAGATCCATCCGGGCGAGACCTCCGAGGAGAAGATCTCGCTGTCCGAGCGCTTCGGGCTGTGGGTGGCCTTCTACCCGTTCCGCCAGGACGACTACCTCGCGGTGGTCGCGCACTGGCTCGGGCACTTCGGCTGCACCGACGCGCAGATCGAGGCCGCGCGCGGCGATGCGCTGCGCTGGGCGCTCGAGCGCGGTTCGCGCTCGGGCCGGGTCGCCTGGCAGTTCGCGCGCGACTGGGCGGGCGGCAAGGACGGATCGGCGCCGCGGGCGAAGACGTCCCGGGCGGTGAAGGCCGCGAGGCCCGCGAAGGCCGTGAAGCCAGTGAAGCCCGCGAAGCCGGCGACACCCGCCGCCACGGCCCGGCCGGCCAAGGCCGCCGCGCCGCGCGTCCGCGCGCGCTGAGCGGGCGCCGCCCGCCGGCCCCGCTGCGCCCATGGCCGAGGCCTCGGTGCCCGTCGTCGACGTCGCGGTCGGTGTCGTGCTGCGCGATGACGGCGCGGTGCTGATCGGTCAGCGCCCGCCCGGCAAGCCCTACGCGGGCTGGTGGGAGTTTCCCGGCGGCAAGCTCGAGTCCGGCGAGTCGGTCGCCGATGCGCTCGCGCGCGAGCTGCACGAGGAGCTCGGGCTCGACGAGGTCCGGTCCACGCCCTGGGTCGTCCGCGGTCACGCCTATCCGCATGCGACCGTGCGGCTCTGGTTCCGGCGCGTACGCGGCTGGCGCAGCGAGCCGCGCTCGCGCGAGGGCCAGGCGCTCGCCTGGCGGCCGCTGGACGCGATCGATCTCGCACCGCTGCTGCCGGCCTCGATCGCGCCGATCGGCTGGCTGCGGCTGCCCCCGCTCTACCGCATCTCCTGCGCCGCCGAGCTCGGCGTCGAGGCGTTCGAGCGCGCGCTCGGCGGCGCGCTCGATGCGATCGCCGACACCCGCTCGACGGTGCCGCTGCTGCTGCAGCTTCGCGAGCCCGCCCTGCCCGAGCGGGACCTGCTGCGGCTCTTCGCGCGACTGCGGGCCTGGCGCGAGTCCAGACCGCTGAGAGTCGTCGTCAGCAGCCGGCATCCGCTGTCGTTCGCGCGTGCGGTCGATGGCGTGCACCTCACCGAGCGCGACCTGGCCGCGGCCGCATCGAGGCCGCGCGTGCGCTGGGTGGGCGCGTCCTGCCATGCCGGCGACGCGCTCGCGCGCGCCGACGCGCTCGGCTGCGACTTCGCGGTGCTCGGCCCGGTGTCCCCGACCGCCAGCCATCCGGGCGCGCCGACGCTCGGCTTCGACGGGTTGGCGCGCGAGATCGCGGCCACGCCGCTGCCGGTCTATGCGCTCGGCGGGCTCGGGGCCGGCGACCTCGCCGCGGCCGAGGCGGCGGGGGCCCACGGCGTGGCGGCGATGCGCGCCGCCTGGCGCTGAGCGCGCCTCAGTTCCGGTCGCGGGGCGGCGGCGCCGGTGCGTCCGACGGCTGCTCGGGGTCGGGCGGGTCGCCCGGGATCACGTAGCTGCCGCTGGCCCACTGGCCGAGGTCGATCATCTTGCAGCGCTCCGAGCAGAACGGGCGCCAGCGGTTGGCCGGCGAGAACTCGGTCTTGCGGGCGCACACGGGGCAGTCGACGATCGCGGTCATCGGGTGGGGGGCAGGGAGCGGGTGGGGCAGGTCGCCGCGCGGCCGAGGGCCGCGGCGGCTACAGGTTGCAGAGCGCGAGCTCGAACTCGACGTTGCCCTCGAAGGGCTTGGGCCGCAGGTCGCCGTCCTGCGACGTGAAGCGGATCCACAGCATGTACTTGTTCGCCGAGATCTCGGGGATCGCGCCGCTGGCCGGGTCCACGCGGATCTGCAGCATCTGGTAGACCTTGCCGCCGAGCGTCTGCTGGTAGCTGCCCTGGTGGGTCGCGACGACCGCGCGCTGCGCGGACTCGCGCAGCAGCTGCAGCACGATCACCAGCGCGTCGCGCAGCGCCCGGAACGGCGCCGACCACATCGCGATGTCGCGCAGGCGCGCGTCGGCCGAGCGGTTCAGCCACGCATGGTACGAAGGCAGGTCGAACTCGCAGGTGCCACCCGCGATGATCGCGCGGCTGCGGATGCTCATCAGCCATTCGTTGTCGCGCAGGTGCTGGCCGGTCTTGCCGGTCGCGCTGTTGAGCAGCTGCGAGGCGCCGTCGATGTCGGCCAGCACGCGCTCGAGCGCTTCGAGGGCGACGTTGGGGTTGTCGCGGAAGGCGATCAGCGTCTGGCGCTGACGCTCGAGTTCCTGGAGCAGGTCGGACTTCAGGTCCGCGCGCGAGGCCACCTCGAGGATCTCGAACAGCGTGGTCAGCGCGACATGGTGCTCGAGCGCACCCGGCTGTTCCGCGAAGTGGTCGAATCGCGTGAACAGGTCCTCGAGCCGCAGCAGGGTCCGGATCCGTTCGTTGAGCGGGTATTCGTAGAGGGTCAACGCGGGAGCGGTCCGTGGGCGGTCCGTCGGGATGGTCGACCCATTTTGAATCATTCGACTGACCTTGACAAACCAGCGTACGCCTCGTGGAGTCGTGCGACCTGCGCATCGAGCGCCGCGGGCGCACCGCCGTTGTCGATCACGTCGTCGGCAGCCGCCAGCCGCTGCGCTCGCGTGGCCTGCGCAGCGAGGATGGCGTCGACCTGCTCGCGCGGCAGCGCGCTGCGCGCCATCACCCGCTCGACCTGGACCTCGGGCGGGCAGTCGACGACGAGGACGCGGTCGTAACGGCCGCGCCAGTCGCCGGACTCGACCAGCAGCGGCACGGCCACGATCACGTAGGGTGCGCCGTCGCGCACCGCGGCCGCGATGCCCGACTGGGTCCGCGCACGGATCATCGGATGCAGGATGCCCTCGAGGCGCTTGCGCGCGCCGGGGTCGGAGAAGGCGATCGCGCGCATCGCGGCGCGGTCCATGCGGCCGTCGGCCGCCACGACCGCGTCGCCGAACGCGGCGCGGATCGGCTCGATCGCGTCGCCGCCGGGGCCGGTCAGCGCATGGGCGATGGCGTCGGTGTCGACGAGCGCGGCCCCGCGCGCGACCAGCCGGTCGGCGACCGTGCTCTTGCCGCTGCCGATGCCGCCCGTGAGGCCGATCACCGGCACGCCGCGCGTGCCGGCCTCAGGCAAGGCCGAAGAGCGCGCCGAGCGGCCGCGCGAAGTAGAGCGCGAGCAGTCCCGCGCCCGCGAGGTACGGCCCGAACGGGATCGGCACCTCGCGCTTGTGCCGTGCGAACAGGATCATCGAGATGCCTACGGTGGCGCCCACCGCCGAAGCGAGCAGGATGATCGAGGGGATCGCGGTCCAGCCGAACCACGCGCCGAGCGCGGCCAGCAGCTTGAAGTC
>JAIYAG010000127.1 GCA_027489195.1 Burkholderiales bacterium
CCTGCCTGGCCTGTTCGGAGTCGGGCGGCAGCACCTCGAGCAGCCGCTTCCACAGCACGATCGCGGCCGGGAAGTCGTTGCGCCCGACCTCGTAGGCACCGGCTAGCGCGAGCGCCTTCGGGTTGCGCGCGTCGATCGCGAGCGCCTCGCGGATCAGCGCGATCGGGCGCCCCTCGAGCACGGCGCCCTGCGCCTGCGCGAGCGCGTCGGCGTAGTCGACGCGGACCTGTGCGTCGCCGGGCGCCAGGGACATCGCGCGTTCGAAGGCGTCGCGGGCCTCGTCGGCGCGGCCGCGGGCGAGCTCGGCGCGGCCGAGCAGCCGCCAGGCGTCGAGGTCCTTCGGCTCGCGGGCGAGGCGGGTGCGCAGGTCGACGACCAGCTCGTCGAGCGAGGCCGGTTCGCGCGGGCCGGCGGCGAACTCGGGCGAGACCGACTCGGGTGCGCCTGCGATCAGGTAGAGCCCGAAGGTCGGCACGATGAGGACGGCCGCCAGCGCGGCGGCCGTCCACGGGCGGCGCGCCACGGTGACGGGTGCCGGCGCCGGCGCCGCCGGGGCGGCGGCGAGCTCGTCATCGGCCTGCGCGGCGAACTCGGCCATGGCCGTGCGGCGTTCGGGCGAATCGGCGGGGAGGTGGGCGAGCGCGGTCTCGAGCTCGCGGCGGCGCTCCCTCAGCACCGAACGCGACATCGCCGCGGCGTCGGCGGCGGCCTCGCCCTGCGGCGGACGGCGCAGCAGCGGCCACAGCACGTAGGCGCCGACGAGGACGGCCACGAGCAGCAGCAGGGCGAGCAGCAGGATCGATGCGTTCACGGGTCGGTCTGGGACGCGAGGTCTCGGCTCGGGAAGGCACGCATTGTCCCATGGCCCGACCCGGGCCCGCGGAGCGGCCCGCCGGACAGCAGGGCCCGCCCCCGGTCGGGGCGTGGACGGGGCACGACGGCGTGCCGGATCGGGGCCGCTTCAGGCCTGCGGCAGCGCGCGCGCCTGCGCGAGCCGCAGCATCGCCGCCGACGCGACGCCGACGCCGAGCAGCACCCACAGGCCCATCCCGTAGTCGCCGTTGGCGCTCCACAGCGACGCGAGCAGGATCGGCCCGACGGCCCGTGCGAGCGCGGCGGCCGGCTGCTGCAGGCCGCTCAGTGCCGCGACCCGCTCGCGGCTCACGTACTGCGCGATGGCGGTCGCCTTGACGATGGTGATCAGCCCGTTGCCGATGCCGTAGCACGCGGCGAACGCCAGCGCCGCGACCACGCTGCCCCCGCCGGCCAGCAGCAGCGCGATGGCCACCGGCAGCAGCAGCGGGACCACGCGGTCGAAGCGGCGCGGATCGATGCGACCCTCGAACACGAACAGCACCACCCGTCCGAGCACCTGCATCGCGCCGATGCTCGCCGGGATCGCGACCGCCCACGCCGCCGGCACGCCCTGCTCCCGCATGAGCGGCACCATGTGCGCCGACAGAGCCGAGGTGAAGGCCATGAAGCCGACCAGGAACGCGGTGATCAGCAGGAACGCGGGCGAGGTGGCCAGCGTGCGCAGCGAGGGCGCGTCGCCGGCGGCGCCGCCGGCCGGGCGCGCGCGCCCCGGCGGCTCGCCGGCCAGCATCGTCCAGTGGATCGGCAGGCACAGCAGCAGGTGCAGCGCGGCGAGCACCTCGCAGGCATGGCGCCAGCCCAGCGTGTCGATCAGCCAGGCCGACAGCGGGATGAAGACGGTCGAGGCGAGTCCGCCGAGGAAGGTCATCGCGATCAGCGAGCGGCGGTAGTCGTCGGGCCAGCGCCGGATCAGGATCGCGAAGGCAGGCTCGTAGAGGATCGCGGCGGTCGCCGCGCCGATCGCGATCCAGCAGGCGTACAGGCCCGCGACCCCTTCGACCCGGGCCAGCAGCAGCAGCATCGCGCCGGCGAGCAGCGAACCGCCCGACATCACCGCGCGCCCGTGCCCCGCGTCGATCCAGCGGCCGACCTGCACGCCCGCGATGCCGCCGGCCAGCAGCGACGCGCTGAAGGCGCCGCTGACCTCGACGCGGCTCAAGGCCAGGTCGGCCTCGAGCGCGGGCATCAGCAGCGAGAAGGTGTAGTAGAGGCTGCCCCAGGACACCAGCTGGGCCAGCGACATCGCCGTGACCCAGCCGGTGCGCGCGTCCATCGGAGGCGGTCAGCCCGCGAGGGAGACGCGGCCCTCGAGCGGATAGGCCGGGTCGTTGTAGCCGGGCGTGGACGGGTGGCCGGGCGAGACCATGCCGTCGATCAGCGCCTCGTCCTCGGCGCCGAACACGAAGCCCGTGCCGTCGAGGTACTCGCGCATCTGCTCGAGCGTGCGCGGCCCGACGATCGCCGAGCTCACGAACGCGTTGTTCAGCACCCAGGCCACCGCGAACTGCGACGGCGTGGCCCCGCGCGCGCGGGCATGCTCGGCGATGCGCTGCGCGAGCACCAGCGACTCCTCGCGCCACTCGGTCTGCATGATGCGGCGATCGCCGCGCGCCGCGCGCGAATCCGCGGGCGGCGCCTGGCCCGGCGTGTACTTGCCGGCGAGCACGCCGCGCGCGATCGGGGAATAGGGCGCGACGCCGATGCCGTAGTGGCCGCAGGCCGGCAGCGTCTCGACCTCGGGCATGCGGTTGAACGCGTTGTAGTACGGCTGGCAGACGGCCGGCGCCGGGATGCCGGCCTCGCGGCAGAGCGCGACGATCTCGGCGATGCGCCAGGCGCGGTGGTTCGAGACCCCGAGGTAGCGGACCTTGCCGGCGCGGATCGCGTCGGCGACCCCGGCGATGGTCTCCTCGAGCGGCGTGTGGTGGTCCTCCTTGTGCAGGTACCAGACGTCGACGTGGTCGGTGCCCAGCCGCTCGAGCGAGGCGTCGATCGCGCGGGCGAGCCAGCGGCGCGACAGGCCGCGGCTGTTGCGGTCCTCGCTCATCGGGTTGCCGACCTTGGTGGCCAGCACCCAGCGGTGCCGGTCGGACGCGATCGTGCGGCCGGTGATGCGCTCGGACTCGCCGAGCGAGTAGACGTCGGCGGTGTCGATGAAGTTCACGCCCGCGTCACGGCAGGCGGCGACGATCTCGAAGGCGTCGGACTCGGTCGTGCGGTCGCCGAACATCATCGTGCCGAGGCACAGCGTCGACACCGACACGCCACTGCGGCCGAGCTTGCGGTACTGCATCGCGGAATCTCCTGGTGTGGGGCCCGGGCGGCGCCGAGCGCGGACCGGAGGCCCATTGTCCTATGAAGGCCGGCGGGCACGGTACTTGCCTGGATGGGGCCCGTCCCGTTTTTCCACGAAGCGCCATCGTTGAAGCTATCCTGTCCCTCCGATCGCCCGCCGGGAGCCTGAGATGCTGAGGACCCTGTTCTGGCGCTTCGCGCTGCCCGTGCTGGTCGCGCTGTCCGTCGGTGCCTGGATCGCCGTGCCCTACGTCGAGCGGATGCTGACCGAGTGGTTCCGCACCGACGTCGAGATGCGCGCCAAGGTGGTGATGAACACCATGGGCGAGACCTTGCCCACGCTGCTCGACCGTTCCGAGCTCCCGCGCCTGCGCCGCTTCCTGTCGAAGGTCACCGAGGACGAGCGCCTGCTCGCGGTGCTGGCCTGCCGCCCGGACGGCCAGACGATCTACCAGACCGACCGCACGCCCGTGCAGGTGAACTGCGCGTCGGGCGTCGCATCGGTCGAGCCCGCCAGCCGCGTGCTGCGCACGCCGCAGGGCACGGTCCACATCGCCCGCTACGACCTGCAGGCGGCCGACGGCCAGCCCGCGCTCGTGCTGCTGGTGCACGACATGTCGTTCATCGACCGGCGCTACACCAAGGCGCGCGACTACCTGATCGCGTTCGGCGTGATGTCGGCGCTGGTGCTGGCGCTGCTGTCGGTCGCCGCGTCCTGGCTGCTGCTGCGCCGCTGGGGCACGCTGCTCGTGCGCGACATCCGCGGCCGGCACTTCCTCGACGACGCCGAGGGTCACTCGAGCGCGCCGATCCTGTCGCAGGTGCGCAAGGTGCTGCGGGAGATCGAGCACGACCAGCGGCTCGAGATCGACTACCGCGAGAACTGGACACCGAACGCGCTCGCGCACGTCGTTCGCCAGAGCCTGGACTCGCCGCAGATGATCGTGGTCTCCAACCGCGAGCCGTACATCCACAACCGCGGCCCGGACGGCAAGCCGGTGGTGCAGGTGCCCGCGAGCGGCATGGTCACCGCGCTCGAGCCGATCATCCGCGCCTGCTCGGGCGTGTGGGTCGCACACGGCTCGGGCACGGCCGACCGCGACGTGGTCGACCTGCACGACCGGGTCAGCGTGCCGCCCTCGGACCCGGCGTACACGCTGCGTCGCGTCTGGCTCAACGAGGAGGAGGAGAACGGCTTCTACTTCGGCTTCTCCAACGAGGGCCTGTGGCCGCTGTGCCACCTCGCCTACGTGCGCCCCTCGTTCCGCGAGGCCGACTGGCGGCAGTACCAGGCGGTCAACCGCAAGTTCGCCGACGTGGTCCTCAAGGAGGCCCGGACCGACCATCCGGTGGTCTTCGTGCAGGACTACCACTTCGCGCTGCTGCCGGCGATGGTCCGCCAGCGCATCCCCGGGGCGACGGTCGTGCTGTTCTGGCACATCCCCTGGCCGAATGCCGAGACCTTCGGCGTGTGCCCGTGGAAGGAGGAGGTGCTGTCCGGCATGCTGCGCGCCGACATCCTCGGCTTCCACACGCGCTACCACTGCCAGAACTTCCTCGAGACGGTGGACCGCTACGTCGAGTGCCACATCGACCGCGAGCACATGACCGTGACCATCCAGGGCCACGTCTGCCGCGTGGCGCCGTACCCGATCTCGATCGAGTGGCCGCCGCGCTGGCTCGAGGGGCTGCCCCCGGCCGAGGACTGCGCGCGTGCGATCCGCCAGCGCTTCGGCCTGGCCGACGACGTGCGGATCGGCGTCGGCGTCGAGCGCTGGGACTTCACCAAGGGCATCGTCGAACGCTTTCTCGCGATCGAGCAGCTGCTCGAGCAGGACCCGTCGTGGCGGGGCAAGGTCACGCTGCTGCAGGTGGCCGCGCCCACGCGCGGCAAGCTGCCCGCCTACCAGCTGCTCAAGCAGGAGACCGAGGCGACCGCCGAACGCATCAACCGGACCTACGGCACCGAGCGCTGGAAGCCGATCGTGCTGATCGGCGAGCACCAGGAGCCGACGCAGGTGTTCGAGCTGTACCGCGCGGCCGACTTCTGCCTGGTGAACAGCCTGCACGACGGCATGAACCTGGTGGCCAAGGAGTTCGTCGCCGCGCGCGACGATCACGACGGCGTGCTGATCCTGTCCACCTTCGCCGGCGCCTCGCGCGAGCTGATCGAGGCGCTGCTGGTGAACCCC
>JAIYAG010000369.1 GCA_027489195.1 Burkholderiales bacterium
CGCGATCACCGCGCTCTACGCGTTCTGCCGCGAGGTCGACGATGTGGTCGACGAGATGCGCGACGCCGGCATCGCGCGCACCAAGCTCGACTGGTGGCAGGGCGAGGTCGACCGGATGTTCGCCGGCGCACCGACCCACCCGGTGACCCAGGCGCTGCGTGCGCATGCGGACCGCTACGACATCACCCGCGGCCGGCTGGTCGAGGTGATCGACGGCATGCGGATGGACCTCGAGCAGAACCGCTACCTCGACTACACGGGACTCGCGCTCTACTGCCGACGCGCCGCCGGCGTGGTCGGCGAGATGGCCAGCGGCATCTTCGGCCGGACCGAACCCGCGACCCTGCGCTACGCCGACACCCTGGGCCTCGCGTTCCAGCTCACGAACATCATCCGCGACGTCGGCGAGGACGCCCGCAAGGGGCGCGTCTACCTGCCGATCGAGGACCTGCAGCGCTTCGGGGTGACCGTCGGCGAGATCCTCGGGTGCCGGCACAGCGACCGGTTCGTGGCGCTGATGCGCTTTCAGGCCGAGCGGGCGCGCGAACGCTACCGCGAGGCCTACGCCCTGCTGCCCGAGGTCGACCGGCGGGCGCAGCGCCCCGGACTGATCATGTCTGCGATCTATGCGACGCTGCTCGAGGAGATCGCGCGCGACGACTTCCTGGTGCTCGACCGGCGCACCTCGCTGACCCCGATCCGCAAGCTCTGGCTCGCCTGGCGCACCTGGGTCGCGGGCAAGCCGCCCGGCTTCGACACGGCGCGGCGCGCGCCGGGCGGCGGGTGAGCGAGGCCCTGGTCGTCGGCGCCGGCTGGGCCGGCCTGGCCGCGGCCGTCGGACTGCTCGAGGCGGGTCACCGGGTCACCGTGATCGACGCGGCACCGGTGCCGGGCGGGCGGGCGCGCGCCCTGGCGCTGCGGATCGATGCGGACACGGTCCTCGACGTCGACAACGGCCAGCACCTGCTGATCGGCGCCTACCGCTCGACGCTCGCGCTGATCCGCCGCGTCGGCGCCGATCCCGGCGCGGTGCTCGTGCGCTCGCGGCTGCGCCTGGCCGGCCCGGGCGGCTTCGAGCTGCGCGCCGCGCCCCTGCCCGCACCGCTGCACGTCGGGGTCGGCCTGCTGGGCGCCCGCGGCATGCCGTGGCGCGAGCGCGTGGCGATGCTGCGCGCGATGACCGGCCTCGCGCTGCGCGGCCCGGCGTCGGTGGCCGAGGGCAGCACGGTCGCGCAGTGGCTCGCCGCCCATCGGCAGCCCGCGTCGCTGATCGCCCGGATCTGGGCGCCGCTGTGCATCGGGGCGCTCAACACGCCGCCGGAGCGCGCCTGCGCGCGTGCGTTCGCCCAGGTGCTGTGCGATGCGCTGCTGGCGCGCGCCGCGGATGCCGACTTCCTGCTGCCGCGCACCACCCTCGGCGCCGTGGTGCCCGAGCCGGCCTGCGCCTGGCTGGCCTCGCGGGGCGCGACGCTGCGCTGGCGCACCGCCTGCCGCGGGCTGTCGCGCGACGGCAGCGGGCGCTGGCAGGCCGCGACCGATGCCGGCCCGATCGCGGCCGATCGCGTGGTGCTCGCGGTGCCGCCGCCACAGGTGCCCCGCCTGCTCGGCGGCACGGTGCCCGACGCGCGCCTGGCGGTGTTCGACACCTTCGAGCACGAGCCGATCGCGACCGTCTGGCTGGCCTGGCGCGAGCGCCTCGTGCTGCCCGACGTGGTGATGCTCGGGGAACAGCCCGCCGAGGGCGAGCACGGGCAATGGCTGTTCGGCCGCGGCGTGGCACCCGGTGCACCGATCGGATCGGTCGCCGGCGTGGTGGTGAGCGCCGCGGGGCGCAGCGCCGAGGCCCCCGCGGCGCTGGCGGCGGGCATCGCCCGGCAGGTCGCCGGACAGCTCGGCCTGCCGCTCGCGGACCATGCCCGGGCGGTCGTCGAGCGCCGCGCGACGATCCGCTGCAGCCCCGAGCGTCCCAGGCTGGACACCGATGCGCTCGCCGACGCGGCACCGGGCCTCGCGCTCGCAGGCGACTGGAGCTGGCACCGGTACCCGGCGACGATCGAGTCGGCGGTGCGCAGCGGCGACGCCGCCGCGCGCTACATCGCGACCGGCATCGCAGAACGTTCGTGATCGCGCCCGGCACCGGCCCGGCGCCATCCCGGACCTGGACCCCGAGCCTGAGCCCGACGACGCGCCGGACCTAGTCCCAGGCCGCGGCCAGCGCCGCGTCGATCCGCTCGACCGCGATGACCTCCAGGCCCTCGATCGGCTTCTTGGGCACGTTCGCCTTGGGCGCGATGACCTTGGAGAACCCGAGCTTCGCGGCCTCGCGCAGCCTGTCCTGGCCGCGTGGCGAGGGCCGGATCTCGCCGGCCAGCCCCACCTCGCCGAAGACCGCGAGGCCGCGCGGCAGCGGGCGGTCCTTGAGCGACGAGACGATCGACAGCATCACGGCGAGGTCGGCCGCCGGCTCGCCGATCTTCACGCCCCCCACCGCATTGATGAACACATCCTGGTCGAAGCAGGCGATGCCCGCATGCCGGTGCAGCACCGCCAGCAGCATCGCCAGCCGTGCGGGCTCGAGGCCCACCGACAGGCGTCGCGGATTGGGCACGTGCGCCGTGTCGACCAGCGCCTGCACCTCGACCAGCAGGGGCCGCGAGCCCTCCTGCGTGACGAGCACGCAGGAGCCCGAGACCTGCTTGTCGTGCTGCGACAGGAAGAGCGCCGACGGGTTCGAGACACCTCGCAGACCGCGGTCGGTCATCGCGAACACGCCGAGCTCGTTGACCGCGCCGAAGCGGTTCTTGAAGGCGCGCACCAGCCGGTACGACGAATGGGTGTCGCCTTCGAAGTAGAGCACGGTGTCGACCATGTGCTCGAGCACGCGCGGCCCCGCGAGCGTGCCCTCCTTGGTCACGTGGCCGATCATCACCACCGACACGCCGGTCTGCTTGGCGAGCCGCGTGAGCTGCGCGGCGCAGTCGCGCACCTGCGCGACCGAGCCGGGCGCGGAGCTCAGCTGCTCGGTGTACAGCGTCTGGATCGAGTCGACGACGACGACCGCGGGCTTCTCGGCCTCGATGCCGGCGACGATCCGCTCCAGGCCGATCTCGGGGAGCATCGGCACCTTGCTGCCGTCGACGCCGAGGCGGCGCGCGCGCAGCGCCACCTGCGCGGGCGACTCCTCGCCGCTCACGTAGAGGACCGGCAGCGACTGCGACAGGTGCGCGAGCGCCTGCAGCAGCAGCGTCGACTTGCCGATGCCCGGATCCCCGCCGATCAGCACCACCGAGCCGGGCACCATGCCGCCGCCGAGCACGCGGTCGAACTCCTCCTGGCCGGTGGAGAAGCGCGGCACCTCGGCCGCCACCACCTCGTCGAGGCGCTGCACGCCGCCGCTCGCGGCGAGCGGCGCGAAGCGGTTGGCGACCGCAGCCCGCGGGGCCTCGATCACCGACTCCTGCAGGGTGTTCCAGGCACCGCAGCTCGGGCAGCGGCCGGCCCACTTGGGCGTGGAGCCGCCGCACTCGGTGCACACGTACTGAGTGCGGACCTTCGCCACGGCTCAGTCGACCACGTGCATCGGCACCCGCGGCGCGACCGCGCACAGCAGCTCGTAGCCGATGGTGCCCGCGCTCGCGGCCACCTCGTCGACCGACACGCGTTCGCCCCAGAGCTCGACCGGCGAGCCGACGCCCGCATCGGGTGTCGGCTCGAGGTCGACCGCCATCATGTCCATCGACACGCGGCCGACGGTGCGGGTGCGGACCCCGGCCACCTCCACCGGCGTGCCGGTGGGCGCATGGCGCGGATAGCCGTCCGCATACCCGCAGGCGACGATGCCGATGCGCATCGGCCCGGGGGCGGTGAAGCTCGATCCGTAGCCGACGGTGTCACCGGCCTTGAGCGTCTGGGTGCCGATCAGCGCCGCACGCAGCGTCATCGCGGCGCGCAGCCCGAGGGAGGCCGCACTGCGGTCGGCGAACGGGCTCGAGCCGTAGAGCATGATGCCCGGGCGGACCCAATGACGATGGGTCTGAGGCAGATCGCACAGCGCAGCGGAGTTGGCGAGCGAGCGCGACCCCGGGAGGTCGAGCGTCGCACGGTCGAAGCGCTCGATCTGCGAGGCAGCACCGCCCGGTCGGTCGGCATCCGAGAAATGCGTCATCAGCGACACGGTGCCGACCGCAGGCAGGACCGACAGCTCGCGCTGCGTCGAGGCGGCCGAGTCCGGATCGAGACCGAGCCGGTTCATGCCGGTGTTGAGCTTGAGCCACACGTCGATCGCCTTGCCCTCGTGCCCGCGCAGCCACTCGATCTGGGTGGCATCGTGCACGACCAGCGACAGGCCGAGCTCGCCGGCCATCGCGACGTCCTCAGGGCCGAACGGGCCTTCGAGCATCAGGATGGGGCCGCGCCAGCCGAGGGCGCGCAGCCGGCGGGCGTTGTCGAACTCGAGCAGCGCGAGGCCGTCGGCACCGGTGAATCCGCGGATCGCGGCAGGCAGACCGTGTCCGTAGGCATGGGCCTTCACGACTGCCCAGATCCGGCTGCCCGGAGCGCGTCGGCGGACCTCGGCGAGGTTGTGTGCAAGGGCTGAGAGGGAGACGGAAGCGGAGACGGGACGAGGCATCGGTCAACTCAGGGGCGACACCGGCATGGTATAACGCGGCGCGGAGACGAATCGGATTCGATGAAACGCGGCTTCTACACGATCATGGCGGCGCAGTTCTGTTCGTCGCTGGCGGACAACGCGCTGTTGATCGCCGCCATCGCATTGCTGGTCGAGATGCACGCGCCGGAGTGGATGAAGCCGCTGCTCAAGCTCTTCTTCACGATCTCTTACGTGGTGCTCGCCCCGTTCGTCGGCGCCTTCGCCGATGCCTTGCCCAAGGGCAAGGTGATGTTCTACACGAACACCATCAAGGTCGCGGGCTGCGCGCTGATGTTCTTCGCTGTGCACCCGCTCCTGGCCTATGCCGTCGTGGGGTTCGGCGCGGCCGCGTACTCGCCGGCCAAGTACGGCATCCTCACCGAGCTGCTGCCGCCCGAGAAGCTGGTCGCGGCGAACGGCTGGATCGAGGGCACGACCGTGTCCTCGATCATCCTCGGCACCGTGCTGGGCGGCGCACTGATCAGCCCGACCATCTCGGCCAGTCTTCTCGCATTCGACATGCCCAGCTTCGAGACCGGCGTCGACACGCCCGCGGAGTCGGCGATCCTGGTGATCGCGGCCTTCTACGGCCTGGCGGGCCTGTTCAACCTGCGCATTCCCGACACCGGCGCACGGTATGCGCATCAGGAGCGCAACCCGCTGCGGCTGCTGCTCGACTTCGGACACTGCCTGCGCGTGCTGTGGCGCGACAAGCTCGGCCAGATCTCGCTCGCGGTGACCACGCTGTTCTGGGGCGCGGGCGCTACGCTGCAGTTCATCGTGCTGAAGTGGGCCGACGTGCAGCTCGGCATGCCGCTCTCGAAGGCGGCGATCCTGCAGGGCGTGGTCGCGGTCGGGATCGCCGTCGGTGCGATGGTCGCGGCCCGCTTCGTGCCGCTGCGCGGCTCGCTGCGCGTGCTGCCGGTCGGCGTCGCCATGGGCGTGCTGGTGCCGATGATGACGCTGGTCCACGATCTCTCGATCGCCTACCTGACGCTGGTGCTGATCGGCGCGCTCGCCGGCTTCTTCGTGGTGCCCATGAATGCGCTGCTGCAGCATCGGGGCCATGTGCTGATGAGCGCCGGCCACTCGATCGCCGTGCAGAACTTCAACGAGAACCTGATGATCCTGCTGATGCTGTCGCTCTACGCGGTGCTGATCCGCGCCGATGTGCACATCAACTGGGTGATCCTGATGTTCGGGTCGTTCGTCGCGGTGTCGATGGTGGCCGTCATGAAGCTGCATGCCGCCAACCAGCGCCGCTTCGACTCGGTCGCGCTGATCGGCCAGGTCCGGCACTGAGCCGGCGCGGCCGGCGCGCGCCGCTTCAGCTGAGCGCGTCGAAGGTCCGGCGCGCGAGCCTGAGGTCGGCCCAGACCTTCGCCTTGTCGGGCAGGTTCCGCAGCAGATAGGCCGGATGGTAGGTGACGACCATCGGCACGTCCCGGCCGCCGGCCCGGTACGCATGGACCCGTCCCCGAAGGCTCGCGACCGTCGCATCGGTGCGCAGCAGCGACTGGGCGGCGAACCGACCGAGCACCACGATCAGCCGGGGCTGCAGCAGCTCGACCTGGCGCAGCAGGTAGGGCTCGCAGCGGGCGATCTCGTCGGGCACCGGGTCGCGGTTGCCGGGCGGCCGGCACTTCATCACGTTGGCGATGAAGGCCTCGCCCGGACGGTCCACGCCGATCGCGCGCAGCATCTCGTCGAGGAGCCTGCCCGCGTCGCCGACGAAGGGCTCGCCGCTCAGGTCCTCGTTCTGGCCGGGGGCCTCGCCGACCAGCATCCACGGCGCGGGCCGCGGACCGGTGCCGAAGACCGTGTTGCGCCGACCTTCGCAGAGACCGCAGGCCTCGCAGCCCGAGACCGCGTCGGCCAGCCCGGCCCAGTCGAGCCCCGCGATGACCGGGTCGCGCTGCGCGGAGGGCGCGCGAGAGCGCGCGACGAGGACGGGCGACGCTCCCGGGCGCCGTTCGGGGGACGACACCGGGGGCGCGTCTGCCGATTCGACCGGCTCGACCGGCTCGACCGGCATGATCGATTCGGCGGGGTCCGCGGCCGCGGCCCCTTCGCCGCGTTTGGTCGGGTCGAGGGCCGCGTCGGTGGCGGGATCGCCGGCCGCCGGATCGCGCAGCATCCAGGCCGGTCCGATGCCGAGCGCCGCCCACGCCCTGCGGCGGCGTTCATCCACGGAACGGGTCCGACGCCAGGCGGCGCACCATCACGATCGCGTCTTCACGCGCTCCGTCGTGCGCGGGGTAGTACCGGCGCCGCAATCCGACCCGGTGGAAGCCCTTGCGTTCGTACAGCCGAAGCGCGGGCGTGTTCGAGGGGCGCACCTCGAGCAGCATCGAACGCGCACCGCGCGAGCCCGCGTCGTCGACCAGCCAGTCGAGGATGGCCGCGCCCAGTCCGAGCCCCTGGACCGGGGCATCCACGCTCAGGTTCAGCAGGTGCACCTCGTCGGGCAGCCACATGACGATCGCATAGCCGAGCAGCCCGAGCGGCCCCTCCGACGCCTCGAAGACCCAGCCGTCATAGCCTGCGGCGAGCGAATCGGCGAAGTTTCCGTAGGTCCACGGGAAGGGGAAGATCCGCGCCTCGATCTGCGCGACCTGCGCGAGGTCACCACGGCGCATCGGCCTCGCAGCCCAGCCCGGCAGCGGCGCTCGCGGCGTGGGGGCCGCGCTCATCGCGTGCCCGCGGCCGCGGCGCGCGCTGCCCGCAGCGCGGCCTGCTCGCCGACGTCGAGCGCGACCTTGTCGCGCAGGTAGGTGGGCGCCGCGTCCGCCGCATCGACGGCACGACCGGTGCGCAGGCCGAGCGCGGCGAGCATGACCAGCGTGCCGGCATCGGGCTGGACGGCGCCCGCAGGCCGGGGCGCCGTGGCCAGCACACCTTCCCGCAGCAGCGGATAGGCGTCGAAGCCGTCGCCGGCCAGCACCGGGGCGATGGCGCCCAGCGCCATGAACGCGGCCCGGGCGGCCTCGGGCGCCGCGAGCAGCGGGCCGAGCGCGGGTTCGGGCCACAGCCCGTCCGACAGGGCCCGCGCCGGGAACGCAGCGAAGCAGACCTCGCCCATCCGCAGGTCGAGCGCAACCAGCACCCAGTCGCCCGCGCCGAGGGCCTGCGCCGCCTGTGCGGCCAGGGTTCGCATCGCATCGACCGGCACCAGCGGGCGTCCCCACCCCAGACCCAGGCCCTGCGCCACGCCACAGGCGATCCGAAGGCCGGTGAAGGAGCCGGGACCGCAGCCGAAGCCGATCGCGTCGATCCTCCGCGGCTCGATCCCCGCTTCCTGCAGCACCGCCTCGACCAGCCCGAGCAGATGCCGGGAATGTCCCTGGGTCATGGGCAGCGATCGGCCCGCCGAGCCGCCCGGACCGGCGACCGCGACCGAGCAGGCGCCGGCGGTCGTGTCGAGCGCGAGCACGGTCGGGCGCGCGCCGTCGTCGGCGCGCGGATCGGGAACGGGGAGCATCGGCGAATTCTAAGCCAGCGCCGGCGGCGGACCCGCTCGGATCAGCGCTGGCGCACCGGTCATGGACGCTGCTCGCGCAACTCCCTGCGCAGCGTACGGCGCTCCTCGGGGCTCAGACGCGGCGCGCCGCCCCAGCCGGGTCGCTCGCCGCCCCAGGCCCCCGTCCCGGGCACCTGGCCGGGCCCCATCGCGCCGTCCGGTGCCGGCCCCGGGCCGTAGTAGCCCCCCTGACCGTAGCCCCCCTGACCGGCGGGCCCCCCCTGCCCGGGGCCCGGGCCGCGGCGGTATCCCTCGGAGCGCCAGCGCTCGCGCTCGGCCTCGAGCTGTTGGCGCAGCTCGAGGCGGCGCGCCTGCCGCTCCGGATCGTCGCCGCCACCGCGCGCGTGAGCGCCCGTCGCGACGAGGATCGCGAGGGCGCAGACGAGCGACGACATGCGCGGCAGACGAAGCACCCGGCACCTCGTGGGTGTGGGAAGGAGGAACCCCGATTCTAGTCGCCGCTCCCGGTGCGTCCGCCCGGCGTCCGGTAATCGGTGCTACCCGGTGTAACCGGCGGTCGGACACGCCGCCACGCCGGCTCCGCTCGGGCAGTATCATCCGACGACCTCCACGACTGCCCGCCGCCGATGAGCGCCTCGCCCAAGCGTCTGCTCGTGGTCGACGACGACCCGAAGCTGCGCGACCTGCTGCACCGCTACCTGACCGGCCAGCAGTTCGAGGTCGCGCTCGCGGCCGATGGTCCGTCGATGAACCGGCTGCTGCAGCGCGAGCCCTGGGACATGATCATCCTCGACCTGATGCTGCCGGGCGAGGACGGGCTGTCGATCATCCGCCGGCTGCGTGGCGCGAACGACCGCACGCCGGCCATCATGCTGACCGCCAAGGGCGACGACATCGACCGGATCGTCGGACTGGAGATGGGTGCCGACGACTACCTGCCCAAGCCCTTCAATCCGCGCGAGTTGCTCGCCCGGATCAACGCGGTGCTGCGCCGCCAGCCGCCGCCCGACGCCCCGGGTGCTCCCGCCACCGACCTCGGCGAGGTCCGCTTCGGACCGTTCGTCTTCGATGCCGCGATGCGCACCCTCACCCGCGACGGGCTCTCCGTCCCGCTAACCAGCGGCGAGTTCTCGGTCCTGAAGGTCTTCGCTCGGCATCCGCGCAGCCCGCTGTCGCGCGAGAAGCTGATGGTGCTGGCCCGCGGCCGCGAGTACGGGGCCTTCGATCGGAGCCTGGACGTCCAGGTCTCGCGCCTGAGAAAGCTCCTGGAGACCGATCCGGCGAACCCGCGCTACATCCAGACCGTCTGGGGCGTGGGCTACGTGTTCGTGCCCGACTGATCCGTGGAGCGGGCGCCCGTTCGACTGTCGCTGTTCTGGCGGACGTTCCTGCTGATCGCCGCGGTGGTGGTGGCGAGCCTGCTGGCCTGGCTGCAGCTCTTCCGGGCGGCCGAACTGCAGCCGCGCGCGGAACGCTTCGCGTGGGAGATCACCTCCATCGTCAACCTCACACGGGCGGGCCTGCTGAGCGCCTCGGGCACCGCCCGGATCGACCTGCTCGGGGACCTGGCCCGCAACGAGGGCATCCAGGTCCTGCCGGCCGAGCCGACCGACCGCGTCCGGCCCTGGCCGGACGAGCGCTTCGGCGCGCCCTTCGAGGCCAAGCTGCGGGAGCTCCTCGGCCCCGAGACCCGGCTGGCGGCCGCGGTCAACAACGACGACGGCCTGTGGATCCGGTTCGAGATCGACGACGATCCCTACTGGATGCTGCTCGATCCCGCCCGGATCGAGCGACAGGCGAACCGCAACTGGATCGGCTGGATCGGCATCGCGGTGGCGCTGGCGACCGCCGGCGCCCTGGTGATCAGCCGCGTGGTCAACCGGCCGCTGGCCACGCTCGCGCAGGCGATCGAGCGCCTGGCGCGCGGCGAGGTGCCGCCGCCGCTGCGCGAGGACGCCCCGACCGAACTCGCCGCGGTGAACCGACGCTTCAACCGGATGGCCGGCGATCTCGCGGCGCTCGAGCAGGACCGCGCCGAGGCCCTCGCCGGCATCTCGCACGACATCCGCACGCCGCTCACCCGCCTGCGGATGGAGATCGAGATGGCGCCGGTGGACGCCGTCACCCGCGACTCGATGGCCGACGAGATCGACCGGATCGATGCGATCGTCCGGCAGTTCGGCGAGTTCGCGCAGCCCGCGTCGGCGCGCCCCCCTGAGCGGGTCGACGTCGCCGAGACCCTGCGCTCGGTGCTGGACGGCTTTCGGCACGGGCCGGATGCGGCCGGACTGGAGATCGTCGAGACGGTCGCGCCCGGCACGGCCTGGCACGGCGCGCCGACCTCGCTCGAGCGCATCGTCGCGAACCTCGTCGAGAACGCGCGCCGCTACGGCGCCGGGCCGGACGCGCGCGTGCGCGTCGACATCGACGCACGACGGACCGGGCGCGGCCTCGAGCTGAGCGTGCGCGACCACGGAGCGGGCGTGCCCCCCGAGCAGCTCGAGCGCCTGACCCGCCCCTTCACCCGCCTGGACACCGAACGGAACCGCCACGGCGGCTCGGGCCTGGGGCTGGCGATCGTCGCCCGCCTGGCGCGGCGCCATGCCGGGGACCTGGTGCTTGCGCTGCCCTCGGACGGCGGACTGCTCGCCCGGGTCAGACTCGCGGACGATCCGGGCTGAGCGGCGCGGCGCGTCAGCCCGCCCGCGCGAGCATCACCACGGCCTGCGCCGAGATGCCCTCGCCGCGGCCGGCGTAGCCCAAGCGCTCCGAGGTCTTCGCCTTCACGTTGACGCTCGACGCCGGCAGCCCCAGGTCGGCAGCGATCGCCTCGACCATCGCCGGGACATGCGGCGCGAGCTTCGGCGCCTGGGCCACCACCGTGCAGTCGACGTTGGCGGGCCGCCAGCCTGCCGCGCGCACGCGCTGCAGCGCCTCGCGCAGCAGCACCCGGCTGTCGGCCCCCGCGAAGCGCGCATCGGTGTCGGGAAAGTGGCGGCCGATGTCGCCCAGTCCCGCGCCGCCCAGCAGCGCGTCGGTGATCGCATGCAGCAGCACGTCGGCATCCGAATGCCCGAGCAGGCCCGATGAATGCGGAATGGTCGTGCCGCCGATCACCAGCGCGCGGCCCGGCACCAGCGCATGCACGTCCCAGCCCTGGCCGATGCGCCAGGGCGGCTCGGCGTCGGGGCCCGCGGTGGCGGGCGCGAGCGCGTCGCGCATCGCATGCAGGTCGTCCATCGTCGTCACCTTGAAGTTGCGCCGGCTGCCGGCCACCAGCAGCGGCGTGCGCCCGGTCGCCTCGATCGCCGAGGCCTCGTCGGTCACCCGGTGGTGCCGCTCGAGCGCATGGCGAAGCGTGCCGAGCGGAAACACCTGCGGCGTCTGCGCGAGCCACAGGCCGTCGCGCTCGACGGTGGTGACCGCGCGGCCCGCGCCGCCGCGCTTGACGGTGTCGGCGACCGGCTGCGCGAGCAGCCCCCCGACACGGTCGTCACGCACCGCATCGCGCAGGCGCTCCAGGCTCTCCGGCTCGACACCCGGGCGCGCCGCATCGTGCACCCAGACCCAGTCGGCATCGGTCGCACCACGTGCACCGGCCAAGGCGGCCAACCCGCCCAGCACGCTCGCGCGGCGGGTGTCGCCGCCGGCGGGCACGACCGAGCAGCGCGGCCCCTGCAGCCCGGGCAGCGCGGCGGCGACCGCGTCGTCGGGCGCGACCACCACCAGCACCGCCTCGAGCCAGGGGCAGGCCAGCAGCGCCTCGACGGTGCGCTCGAGCATCGTCGCACCGTTCAGGTCGAGGTACTGCTTCGGGCGGTCGGCACCGAGCCGCGTGCCGGTGCCCGCCGCCGGCACCACCGCGAAGTGGCGCACCGGCCTCGCTGCGTCAGGGGACTCGGTCATCGGGATCGGGCAGGAGGCTCGGAGGTTCGCGAAGCTACAATTGTACGTTTTGCACCGTGCCCGCCCCCGCTTGAACGCCTCGTCCCCTGCCGCGCTCGCCGCCGCGCCCCGACTCCCCGACGCCGCGGCCGGCCTGCCCGAACCGGCGCCCGGTGCCGTCAGCACGCTGCCCGCCACCTACGGCTCGGGCGACGCGCTGCTGCTCGCCGCGCTCGCCGTCCGTCACGCCGCGCAGTCGCGGCTGCTGGTGGTGGTGACCGCATCCGCGCTCGACGCTGCCCGGATCGCCGACGAGACACGCTGGTTCGCGCCTTCGCTGCGCGTGCGGACGCTGGCCGATTGGGAGACCCTCCCCTACGACGCGTTCTCGCCGCACCAGGACCTGGTGTCAGACCGGCTCGCCACGCTGTTCGAGTTGCAGGGCCGGCGCGTCGACCTGCTGGTGGTCGCGGCGACCACCGCGCTGCACCGCCTGCCGCCGGCCTCCTTCGTCGCCGGCCACACCTTCGCGTTCCGCAAGTCGCAGAAGCTCGACGAGACCGGGCTGCGCGGACAGCTGTCGCTGGCGGGCTACGAGCATGTCTCGCAGGTGGTCCGGCCGGGCGAGTTCTGCGTGCGCGGCGGCCTGATCGACCTGTTCCCCATGGGCTCGGCGCTGCCCTACCGGCTCGACCTGTTCGGCGACGAGGTCGAGTCGATCCGCGCCTTCGACCCCGACTCGCAGCGCAGCCTCTATCCGGTGGATTCGGTTCAGATCCTGCCGGGCCGCGAATTCCCGCTCGACGATGCCGCGCGCACCGCATTCCGCGGGCGCTGGCGCGAGCGCTTCGAGGGCGACCCGTCCAAGGCCGGCCCGTACCGCGACGTGGGCAACGGCATCGCCAGCGCCGGCATCGAGTACTACCTGCCGCTGTTCTTCGAGGAGACGGCCACGGTCTTCGATTACCTGGGCAGCCAGGCCACGCTGGTGCTGC
>JAIYAG010000418.1 GCA_027489195.1 Burkholderiales bacterium
ACAACAGGACGACAGGAGACGCACATGAAGCTGGACGGCAAGGTGGCACTGGTCACGGGCGGGGCGCAGGGCATCGGGCTGGCCTGCGCGACGCGCTTCGCCGAGGAAGGCGCGAAGGTCGTGATCGTCGATGTCGACGCAGCCGGCGGCGCCCGTGCCGTGGAGGCGATCGGCGCCGATCGGGCGCTGTTCGTCGCCGGCGACGTCGCGGATGCGCGGACCGCGACCGCCGCCCTGCAGGCCACGCTCGCCCGCTTCGGCGCGGTCGACGTGCTGCTCAACAATGCCGGCATCACGCATGCGTCGGACTTCCTGGACCTGGCCGAAGCCGACTTCGACCGCGTGCTCGGCATCAACCTGAAGTCGTACTTCCTGTTCGGGCAGGCCGTCGCCAAGTGGATGGTGCAGGCCGGGCGCCCCGGCGCGATCGTCAACATGTCGAGCGTCAACGCGATCCTGGCCATCCCGAACCAGGTGCCCTACTGCATCTCCAAGGGCGGGGTCTCGCAGCTGACCAAGGTCATGGCGATCTCGCTCGCGCCGCGCGGCATCCGGGTCAACGCCATCGGGCCGGGGACGACCGCCACCGAACTCGCGCGGGCGGCGGTGCTCGGCTCGCCGGCGGCCGAACGCACGCTGCTGTCGCGCACGCCGCTCGGCCGTCTGGGCGAGCCCGAGGAGGTGGCGAAGGTGGCGCTCTTCCTGGCCAGCGACGATGCGTCGTACCTGACGGGGCAGACCGTCTACCCGGACGGCGGCCGGCTGGCGCTCAACTATCTGATGCCGACCGCTTAGCCGAGACTGAGTCGCGGCTGAGCCGCCCCCGGACCGTGTCGTGAATGTGTCCGGCGCGGCCCGGGCGGTGCAACCTCCCGCCGAATTGACAGTCAGTCGTAAAAAACCGGAAATGTTTCCTCGACCCGGTGAGTCAATCGTTAAGATGATGCCGACATGGAATTCCCGTCTTCGCCCGAACCGGTCGCAGCAGGAGGCGCGGCATCTGCCGCGATCGATGCGCTGCTGGCCGTGCTCAGGCCCCTGGCGCGGATGGCGATCGACCATGGCATCCAGTTCAACCAGCTCGAGGAACTGACCAAGCGTGCGATGGTCGAGGCCGCCCTGCAGGCGGTACGCGACGAGGTCGGTACCGGGGCGGCGCCGGTCAGCCGGCTGAGCGTGATCTCCGGCATCCACCGCAAGGAGGTCAAGCGCCTGGTCGAGACGCCCGACCTCTCGGCGGTGCGCTCCGAGCAGACGCCGGCTTCCGAGCTGCACACCCGCTGGGCGACCATGCCGGAATGGCTGGATGCGGACGGTCTGCCGCGCCCGCTGCCGCGCCGGCCCCAGGAGGCGGGCGTTCCGAGCTTCGAGACCCTCGCCCGGTCGGTGACCACCGACGTGCATCCGCGCACCCTGCTCGACGAGCTGCTGCGGCTGGGACGCGTCGAGATCGACGTATCGACCGACATCGTCCGGCTGCGCGGCGAGAGCCTGGTGCCGGATGGCCGGATCGAGGCGCTGCTCGCGTTCGCCGGAGCGAGCGTCGGTGATCACCTGGCCGCGGTCAGGGAGAACCTGGTTGCAGGCCATCGGATCGCGGCCGGCGACCCCGACGCGAAACCCCCATTCGTCGAGCAGTCGGTCTTCGCCGACGAGCTGTCTGCCGAATCGGTCGAGGTGGCGGGCGTCCGTGCCCGGGCACTCTGGTCCAAGGTGCTGAAGGCCATCGCCCCCGAGCTGCAGCAGCTCGAGGATGCGGACCGTGCCGCGGGGCGTGCCGCCGATCACCGGGTCAGGATCGGCCTCTACTGTTATGGCGAGCCGGTCGCGCCCGGCACGCGGCCTGCGCCGCGCGGCGACGAGGAGACACCGTGACGGCCCGACGCGAACGCGGACCCGGTTCCGCACTCACGCCCGCGGTCGACACGCTGGCCTCGCCCGGTCGGCGTCGCCTGCTCGTGGCCGGCGGCGCGCTCGGCACGCTCGCGGCGGGCTGCGGCGGCGGTACCGATCTCGCGGGCGTGGGCAGCGGCGGCACCGGTCAGGTGGCCTTCTCCAGCGGCCCGATCTCCGGTTTCGGTTCGGTCATCGTCAACGGCGTGAAGTTCGACGATTCCGCGGCCAGCGTCGCCGACGACCTCGGCCAGGCCCGCAAGCTGTCCGAGCTCGGTCTCGGCATGTTCGTCGAGATCGTCGGAACGATCGACGAGGCCGCCGGCCTCGGCACCGCCCAGTCCATCCGGATCGTCAGCCAGGTCATCGGCCGTGTCGACGCCATCGACCTCGCGGCACGGCGCTTCACGGTGCTGACGGTTCCGATCGCCTTCAACGACGCCACTGTCTGGAACACCGACGACGAGGACGCGGCCCTGGTCCTCGGCGGCCGGGTCGAGGTCTGGGGCTTCCTCGATTCCGCCAACGGCGTGCTTCGCGCCAGCCGCGTCGAGGTCAACGTCGTGCGCACCGCGGTCTCCGCGAAGCTGCGCGGACCGGTCAGCGAATACGACCGACAGGCCGCCTGGCTGCGGATCGACCGGCAGTTCGTCGATCTGCAGGCCGTGCCCGGTCCCTTGCCGACCACCATCGAGGCAGGCTCGATCGTGCAGGCGACCGGCACGCAGCTGTCGGCAGCCGGCGCCCCGCTGCGCGCCACGACCCTGACCATCGAGCCGGCCATGCTCGCGCCCACGATCGAGGAAGTGACCCTCGATGCGACGATCGCGAACTGGAGCAGCCTGGGGCGGTTCCGGGTCGAAGGTTTCTCGGTCGACGGCAGCGCCGCAGCCATCACCGGCGGCGACGCCTCGGCGCTGGCCGAAGGGGTCCGCGTCCGGATCACCGGCTCGGTGCGCGGCAACGCGGTGACGGCCCGCAGCATCGAGATCCGCTCTCTGCTCGTCGCTGCGAGCGTTCCGCCCACGAGCACGTCCGATACCGGGGCGA
>JAIYAG010000092.1 GCA_027489195.1 Burkholderiales bacterium
CCATCGCCCCCTGCCGGAACGCGGCGGCGATGCCCATGAACACCATCCACACGAGCGCGAACCGGATCAGCACCTCGGTCCATTCGGAGGGCTGCTCCAGCACGAAGCGGGTGACGATCTGCCAGAAGCCGAGGCCGGCGGCGATCGCGAGCATCGCGCACGACGTGTAGAGCGCGAGGGCGGTCGTGCCGCGCTCGAACGCGAGGAAGGTGCTTTTCATGGAAAGACGGCCCCGCGAGGGGCCGTTGTCGTCACTTGAAGTTGCGGATCTTGTCGATGTTGGCCTGGCCGAACTGCTTGTTGAACTCGGCGAACACCGGCGTGAGCGCGGTCTGGAACTTCGACTTGTCGACCTCGACGACCTGCATGCCCTTGGCCTTGAGGTCGGCCACGCCCTTGGCGTCGTCATCGTCGACCCGCGCGCGGTTGGCCTTGATGCCCTCGGCCGCCGCGTCCATGAAGTGCTTCTTGTCGTCGGCCGACAGCTTGTCGAACGCCGACTTGCTCATCAGGATCACGGCCGGCGAGTAGACGTGGCCGGTCAGCGACAGGTGTTTCTGGACCTGCTCGAACTTGGCCGCGGTGATGACCGACAGCGGGTTCTCCTGGCCGTCGACCGTGCCCTGCTGCAGCGCGGTGAAGACCTCGGTGAACGCCATCGGCGTCGGGACGATGCCGAAGCCCTTGTAGGCGGCGATGTGGACCGGGTTCTCCATCGTCCGCATCTTCAGACCCTTCAGGTCGTCCGGCGAGTTGACCGGGCGCTTGTTGTTGGTCATGTGGCGAAAGCCGTTCTCCGCCCAGCCCAGCGCCTTGATGCCCTTGGTCTCGAACTTGGCGAGCAGGTCCTGGCCGATCGGGCCGTCGAGCACCGCGCGTGCATGCGCCTTGTCGCGGAACAGGAACGGGATGTCGAGGATCCGGGTCTCGGGCACGAAGTTGGGCACCGGGCCGGAGGAGGTCATCGTCAGCTCGTGCGTGCCGAGCTGGATCGCCTCGATCGACTCGCGCTCGGCGCCGAGGGCCCCGGCGTAGAACGCCTGGACCTTGTAGCGGCCGGCGGTGCGCTTCTCGACTTCGCGCGCGAAGGTGTCGATGGCGACGCCGTAGTGCGAGTTCTGGCCGATCGAGATGTTGATGCGCATCTGGGTCTGCGCGCCGACCTGGGTCGAGAACAGCGCGGCGCCCGCGAAGGCGAGCAGCAGTCGGGTGAGCTTCATGGGGCGGTCTCCTGTTGACGGCATGTCGGCCCGTCGGCGCAGCGGATCGGCGCGTCGGGCACAGGGGGGCGAGTGTACGACAGGCGACGCCGAAGGCAATGAAGCCCTTGAGGAACAGGGGCCGCGGCCTGCCCGTGCCGCGCCCCCCGGCCCCCTCAGATCTGCACGCGCGTCCCGAGCTCCACCACCGCGTTGTCCGGCAGTCCGAAGAAGTCCGATGCGCCGCTCGCGTTGCGGCTCATCGTCGCGAACAGGCGCTCGCGCCAGTCGGCCATGCCGCCACCGGGCGCCGGCACCACCGTCTCGCGACTGAGGAACCAGCTCGTCTCGAAGACCGGGATGCGCAGCCCCGACTCCGGTGCCATCGTCGCGAGCGCGGCGGGCACGTCGGCCGTCTCCATGAAGCCGAAGCGCAGCGTCAGGGACCAGAAGCCGCGCCCCAGCGACCGGATCGCCACCCGCTCGCTCGGCGCCACCCAGGCGCGGTCCTGGAAGACGACCGTCAGGATCACGTTGGTCTCGTGCAGCACCTGGTAGTGCTTGATGTTGTGGAGCAGTGCATGCGGGACGGTGCCCGGGTCGGCGACCGGGTACACGGCGGTGCGCGCGACCCGCGGGATCGAGCCCTCGTCGAGCGTGTCGACGAAGTCCTGCAGGGCGATGCCGTCGCGGCGGATCGGCCGAGCAGCAGCTCGCGCCCCCGCGCCCAGGTCGCCATCAGCGCGAACAGGGCGAGCCCGAGGGCGAGCGGGAACCAGCCGCCGTCGAAGACCTTGACCGCACAGCCCGCGACGAGCAGCACGTCCACCACGAGGAACACGATCGTGGCGATGACCGCGACCGGCCTGGAGATGCCCCAGCCGCGACGGATCACGAACCAGGTGAGCACCGTCGTGATCAGCATGGTCAGCGTGACCGCGATGCCATAGGCACCGGCCAGCGCCGACGAGCTGCCGAACCCGATCACCGCCGCCACCACGCCGACCAGCAGCACCGCATTGACCGCCGGCATGTAGATCTGCCCGGCCTCGCGCGCCGAGGTGAAGCGCACCGTCATGCGCGGCAGGAAGCCGAGCTGGATCGCCTGGCGCGTCATCGAGTACGCACCCGAGATCACCGCCTGCGACGCGATGATTGCCGCGAGCGTGGCGAGCACCAGTACCGGTACGACCCAGGCATCCGGGAACAGCCGGTAGAACGGGTTCTCGATCGCGGCCGGATCGCCGAGCAGCAGTGCGCCCTGACCGAGGTAGTTCAGCGCGAGGCCCGGGAAGACCAGGCCCGTCCAGGCGAGCCGGATCGGGCGCCGGCCGAAGTGACCCATGTCGGCATACAGCGCCTCGGCGCCGGTCAGCGCCAGCACGATCGCACCGACCGCGGCGAACACGGCCCAGCCGCGGTCGGCGAGGAACGCGAGGCCGTTCAGCGGGTTCAGTGCGGCGAGGATGGCGGGCTGCGCGGCGACGTGCACGACGCCCGCCGCACCCAGCACGACGAACCACAGCACGATCAGCGGACCGAAGAAGCGGCCCACGACCGCGGTGCCCACCCGCTGCACCAGGAACAGCGCCACCAGGATCGCGACCGCCCCCGGCACGATCCAGGGCTCGAGGCCGGGCGCGACCAGCACCAGGCCCTCCATCGCGCCGAGCACCGAGATCGCCGGCGTGATCAGGCTGTCGCCGTAGAAGAGCGTCGCGCCGAACACGCCGAGCAGCAGCAGGCCGCGTCGCAGCGCCGGCCGGTCGCGCACGGCGCCGGCCGCCAGCGCGGTCAGCGCGAGCACGCCGCCCTCGCCGTGGTTGTCGGCGCGCAGGATGAGGATGACGTACTTGAGCGTCACCACCAGCATCAGCGCCCACACGATCGCCGAGACCGCGCCGATCAGGTGCGGCGCATCGAGGGGCACGCCGGTGGCCGGCGCGAAGACCTCCTTGACGGTGTAGAGCGGCGAGGTGCCGATGTCGCCGTAGACGACGCCGAGCGCGCCGAGCGTGAGCGCGGC
>JAIYAG010000077.1 GCA_027489195.1 Burkholderiales bacterium
CAGCCGATCGGCTGCGGCGGCGTCGCGGTCTTCCCCGACGACTGGATCGTCGCCGACGGCGACGGCGCGGTGCTGGTGCCGGCCGCGATCGCCGCGGCGATCGCCGAGGCCGCCCCCGAGCAGGAGCGCCTCGAGGCCTGGATCATGGGCGAGGTCGAGGCCGGGGCGTCGCTGCCCGGCCTGTACCCCCCGAACGCCGAGCAGCGTGCCCGCTACGAGGCCTGGAAGCAGGGCCGCCGGTGACGACGGGCCGCGCCCAGACCCGCCCCGCCGCCGGGCCCGGATCCGCCCCGATGGACGTGCGCACGCGGGTCCTGCCCAACGGCCTGACCATCGCGTCGGTGCGCCTGCCGGGCTTTCGCACCGCGGCGGTCGGCGCCTTCGTGCGGGTCGGCTCGCGCGACGAGCCGGCGCCGCTCAACGGCATCTCGCACTTCCTCGAGCACATGGCGTTCAAGGGCACCGAGACCCGCGACGCGCGCCGCATCTCGCTCGAGATCGAGCGGGTCGGCGCGTCGATGAACGCCTACACCGCCAAGGACCACACCGCCTACCACACGGTGCTGCTCGCCGAGCACATGCCGGTGGCCCTCGACGTGCTGGCCGACGTCATCCGCCGCTCGACCTTCCCGGCCGAGGAGATCGAGCGCGAGCGCCAGGTGATCCTGCAGGAGCTCGGCGACGCGGCCGACGATCCCGAGTCCATCGCCCAGGACGAGTTCGACCTCAAGGCCTGGCCGAAGCAGTCCTTCGGGCGCCCCATCCTCGGCAGCGCGCGCTTCGTCAAGCGCGTCACCCGCGACGACTTCCTCGGCTACCTCGGCACCCACTACCGGGCCGCCAACATGGTGGTCGCGGCCGCCGGCGACGTCGACCATGCACGCTTCGCCGACGAGGTCGAGCGGCACTTCGGCGACCTGCCCGCCGGCACGCAGGCCGAGCGCGAGATCGCCCGCTACGTGGGCGGCTACCGCCACGTCGACGACGACTACGAGCAGACCTCGGTCGCGCTCGGCTGGCCGGTGCCGGCGCGCACCGACCCGGGCTACGCGGTCTACGAGCTGCTCGGCGAGCTGCTCGGCGGCGGTATGTCCTCGCCACTCTTCCAGTCGGTGCGCGAGCAGCGCGGCCTGGCCTACCAGATCGACGCCTGGACCGAAGGCCACGACGACTGCGGGACGCTGCAGGTCACTGCCGGCGTCGCGCCGCGCAACCTGCGGGTGTTCCTCGACGTCGTCTGCGACGAGCTGACCGCGCTCACGCAGCGCATCGCCCCCGAGGACCTGGAGCGCACCCACAACCAGCAGGCGACCCACCTCGCACGCAGCCTCGAGCGGCCGATGGAGCTCGCCGAGACCGTCGCCCGCGACCTGCTCGTGCACGGCCGCGTGCTGTCACCCGACGAGCGCATCGCCACCACGATGTCGATCGGCGCCGACGCGCTGGTGGCGGCCGCCCGCGACCTGCTGTCGCGCACGCCGACGCTGGTGCTGGTCGGTCGCGCCGGCCGCGGCGACCATCACGAGGCGGTGAGACGGCGGCTCGGCACGGCCTGAGCGACGCCGGTCGCCGGCGGTCGTTCGGAACGTCCGCCCGCGCGCCCGCGGGACCGCCGCGTATCATCGACCGGCCATGATCCGATTCGACCCCACCGTCCGCGGCCCCCTCGAGGGCATCCGCGTCGTCGACCTGTCGCGCCTCGTCGCCGGCAACATGCTGACGCTGCAGCTCGCCGACTTCGGCGCCGACGTCATCAAGGTCGAGCGCCCCGGCGAAGGCGACGACCTGCGCCGCTGGCGCGAGGCCGGCCAGCCGATCTATTGGAAGGTCTACGGCCGCAACAAGCGCTCGATGACGCTCGACCTGCGCAGCGACGCGGGGCTGGCGAACCTTCGCAAGCTGCTGGCCCACGCCCAGGTGATGGTCGAGAACTTCGTCCCCGGTGGCCTCGAGAAGATGGGCCTCGCGCCCGCCGACCTGCTCGCCGCCAACCCGGCGCTGGTGATCGTGCGGATCTCCGGCTGGGGCCAGACCGGGCCGTACGCGCACAAGCCGGGCTTCGGCACGCTGGTCGAGGCGATGAGCGGCTTCGCGCACCTCAACGGCTTCCCGGACCGACCGCCCGCGCTGCCGCCGCTGGCGCTCGCCGACATGATCGCCGGTATCCAGGGCGCCTTCGCGACGATGACCGCACTGCGCGCGGCCGAGCGCGAGGGCCGCGGCCAGGTGATCGACCTGTCGCTGTTCGAGCCGATCTTCTCGACCATCGCCTCCGAGGCGGCCAAGACGCGGCTGACCGGCGAGGCGACGATGCGCGCCGGCAACCAGTCGACCCACGCCGCGCCGCGCAACGTCTATCCGTGCCGGGACGGCGGCTTCGTCGCGCTGTCGGGCTCGATGCAGTCGATGGCGATGCGCATCCTCGACACCATCGGGCGCCCCGAGCTCAAGACGGACCCGCGCTTCCACGACAACACCGCGCGGGTCGCGAACCGCGACGCGCTCGATGCGATCATCGGCGGCTTCATCGTCGAGCGCAGCACCGCCGAGAACCTCGCGCTGTTCGAGGCGGCGGGCGTCACCGTCGGCCCGGTCTGCGACATGGGCGAGCTGCTCGAGCATCCCTACACCCGCGGCCGCGAGGCGATCGTCGACGTCGAGGATGCCGAGCTCGGCTCGATCCCGATGCACAACGTCGTGCCGCGCCTGGGCGTCACGCCCGGGGGGTTCCGACGCCCCGCGCCGGCGCTCGGCGAGCACACCGACGAGATCCTCGCCGAGCTCGCCCGCCTGCCCTGACCCTCGAACTCGAAGGACCCCGACCGTGCACGTCAGCACCGATGCCCGCGAGCTGCCCGTCTGGCGCTCCATCCTGTTCGTTCCCGCGGTCAGCGACCGGTTCGTCGAGAGCGCGCTCAAGGGCGACGCCGACGCGCTGCAGATCGACCTCGAGGACAGCGTCGGCCCGGCGCAGAAGGACGAGGCCCGCGCGCGTGTCGCCGCGATCGCCGACCGGTTCGCCGCGGCGGGCCGCGAGGTCACCGTCCGCGTGAACCGGCCCTGGCGCATGCTGGTGCGCGACCTCGAGGCGACGGTGCGCGCCTCGGTCAGCGCGATCGCCATGCCGAAGGTGCCCGACGCCTCCTTCGTCCGCGAGCTCGCCGGGGTGCTCGCCGAGCTCGAGCGCGAGCGCGGACTGCACGTCGGCCACACCCGCATCATCACCATGGTCGAGGATGCCGAGGGCCTCGCGCACCTCGACGCCATCGCCGCCGCGCACTCGCGCGTGGTGGGCCAGATCATCGGCGGCGAGGACCTGTCGGTGTCGCTGGGATCCACCGTGGACGATGACGCGATGTACGTGCCGAACGTCGACAACGTGCGCGCCGCGCGCCGTGCCGGGGTGCTGCCGATCGGCTTCGTCGGCTCGGTGGCCGACTACCGCGACGTCGACGCCTATCGCGCGCGGATCGTGCGCGCGCGCCGGCTCGGCTTCCTCGGCGCCTTCTGCATCCATCCGTCGCAGGTCGCGATCTGCAACGAGGGCTTCTCGCCCGATCCGGCGGAGGTGGTCGCCGCACGCGAGATGCTCGAGGCCTTCGAGCGCGAGGTCGGCGCGGGTCGCGCGGCCTTCGCGTGGAAGGGGCGGATGGTCGACCTCCCGATCGTCGACCGCGCGCGGGCGGTGCTCGCCCGCCAGCACGCGATCGACGCGAAGCGCCGCAAGACCTGAGCGAGGCGGTGTCCGCGCGCGGCGCCCGCCCGAGGCGGCCGCCTACTGCAGCGACACCGCGGCCGCAGAGCGTCCGGCCCGCGCATCCGCGCGGATCATCTCGACCGCCTTCTCCGCGATCACGATGGTCGGCGCGTTGGTGTTGCCGCCGACGATGCGCGGCATGATCGATGCGTCGACCACGCGCAGCGCATCGATGCCCTTGACGCGCAGCGAGGCATCGACGACGTCGTTGGCGCCCGGCCCCATCCGGCAGCTGCCCACCGGGTGGTAGATCGTGTCGACCCGTTCGCGCAGGAAGGTCTCGATCTGCGCGTCGGTCTGCACCGCGGCCGACGCGGCGGTCTCGCGGCCGCCGAAGCGCGCGAGCGCGGGCTGCGCCAGCACGTGCCGCATCGCCTTGAAGCCGCGCACCATCGCGTCGACGTCCTCGCGCTCGGCGAGGAAGGCCGGATCGATCGCCGGCGCCGCCAGCGGGTCGGCGCTCGCCAGCCGCACCCGGCCGCGGCTCGCCGGTCGCAGCAGGCACACGTGGCACGAGTAGCCGTGGCCGAACACCGTCTTGCGGCCGTGGTCGACCAGCTTGCCGATCACGAAGTGCAGCTGCACGTCGGGCTCGGCGGACTCGGGCCGCGTGCGCAGGAACGCCCCGGCCTCGGCGAAGTTGGTGGTGAGCGGGCCGGTGCGGCTGCGGCGCCACTCGCCCACGCCGCGCAGCAGCCGAGGCACGCCGGCGAAGGACAGGCCGAACAGCTCGGTCGCGCCGGGCAGGTCCACCACCTGGACGACGTCGGGATGGTCGTGCAGCGACTCGCCCACGCCCGGCAGGTCGTGGACGAGCGGGATGCCGAGCTCGCGCAGGTGGGCACCGGGCCCCACGCCCGACAGCATCAGCAGCTGCGGCGAGCCGAAGGCGCCCGACGCCAGCAGCACCTCGCGCCGCGCGAGCGCGCGGGCGGTCGAGCCGTCGGGGCGCCGGTACTCGACACCGGTCGCACGGCGCGACTCGAGCAGCAGCCGCGTCGCGTGCGCACCGGTGATCACCTTCAGGTTCGGGCGGCCGAGCGCCGGCCCCAGGTATCCCTTGGCCGCACTGCAGCGCTCGCCGTTGCGGTGGGTGACCTGGTACCAGCCCACGCCCTCCTGGCTCGGGCCGTTGAAGTCCGGGTTCTCGGGCAGGCCCGCCTGCACGCCGGCCTCGATGAAGGCGCGCGCGAACGGGTTCGGCGAGCGCAGGTCGGCCACGTTCAGCGGCCCGCCCGTCCCGTGCAGCCCGTCCGCACCGCGCTCGTTGTGCTCGGCGCGGCGGAACAGCGGCAGCAGGTCGTCCCAGCCCCAGCCGGGGTTGCCCTGCGCGGCCCAGTGCGCATAGTCGGACGGCACGCCGCGCGCGTAGATCATCGCGTTGACCGAGCTCGAGCCGCCGAGCACCTTGCCGCGAGGCTGGTAGCCGCGCCGTCCGCCGAGGCCGGCCTGGGGGACGGTGTCGTACGCCCAGTTGGCCTGGCCGGTCTTGGCGAGCAGCGCCAGGCCCGCCGGGCAGTGCAGCAGCACGCTGGCGTCGGGCGGGCCGGCCTCGAGCAGGGCCACCGTGACCGAGGGGTCCTCGCTCAGGCGGGCGGCCAGCACGCAGCCGGCCGAGCCGGCGCCGACGACGACGTAGTCGAACAGGGGAGCGTATGCGTCATGGGTGTCCATGTCGCTTTGTACCCGAATCGCCGCGCCGCTGTCACGGTGCGGCGCCGTGCTGCCTCAGCAGCGAACGGTCAGCCCGCCGTCGACCGCGATCACCTGACCGGTGATGTACTCGGCCTCGTCCGACGCGAGGAAGGCGGCGCACTTCGCGATGTCCCAGCCCGTCCCCATGCGTCCGGTCGGGCACAGCGCGTTGCGCTTCTCGACCATCTCGGCCTCGGAGGCGTACTGGCCGACGATGGCCTTGCCGATGTGCGGCGTGTGCATCATCCCCGGCATGATCGCGTTGGCGCGGATGCCCTTCCTCGCATACTCCAGCGCGATCGACGCGGTCAGGTGGTTGAGCGCCGCCTTGCTCGCGTAGTAGGCCGGGTACGGGTAGCCGGTGTAGCGCACGGCCGCCACCGACGAGATGTTGACGATCGCGCCCTTGCCCTGCTTCACCATGGTCGGCAGCACCGCCTGGCAGGTCAGGAACACGCTCTTGAGGTTCACGTCCATCGCGTGATCCCACTCGCCCTCGGTCAGGGTCTCGGTGGTGCCCATCGCCGGCAGGCCGACGTTGTTGTGCAGCACGTCGATGCGCCCGAACCTCGCCAGGACATCGGTCACGACCGATACGATCTGGTCGCGCTTCGTGACGTCGCAGGCCCAGCCCTCGGCCGTGCCGCCCTCGCCGCGGATGATGCCCACGGTCTCGTTCGCCGCATCGATCGCGATGTCGATCGCGGCCACCGTGGCGCCGTCGCGCGCGTACTGCACCGCGGCCGCCTTGCCGTTGCCCCAGCCGGGCCCGACCGAGCCGGCGCCGAACACCACGGCCACGCGGCCGTCGAAACGTCGAGTCATGAAGGTGCTCCCTGGAAGGTTCGGCGACGGCGGGCCGCGGCCCGCCGTCGCGAGGTCATCGGCCGCCGACCACCGACGGCAGCCACAGCGAGATCGCGGGCACGTAGGTCACGAGGAAGACCACGAACACCGCCGCACCCAGGAAGGGCAGCACCTCGCGGTTGACCTCGTCGGAGGGCGCCTTCGCGATCAGCGCGCCGATCGACAGGCAGATGGCCACCGGCGGCGTGATCAGGCCGATCAGCAGGTTGATGCCGACGATCATCGAGAAGTGATACGGGTCGATGCCGAACTTGGCCGCCACCGGATAGAGCACCGGGCACAGCAGCACCAGCGCCGGCGCGTTCTCCATGAACGTGCCGACCACCAGCAGCAGCACGTTGACCACCAGCAGGAACATCATCGGCCCGCTGATCGAGCCGAGCATCCAGTCGGCGATGCGCTGCGGCGCCTGCTCGTAGGCGAGGAACCACGAGACGATCTGCGCGCCGCCCAGGATGATCATGATCACCGCCGTCGCGCGCGCCGAGCCGACGACCGCGCGCCAGACCTTGCGCGCGTCGAGCTCGCGGTGCACGAACAGACCGACGAAGAGCGCGTAGACGACCGCGACCGCAGACGACTCGGTGACGTTGAAGACGCCGGTGCGGATGCCGACGATCAGCAGCACCGGCATCGCCAGCGCCCAGAACGCGCGCCTGCAGGCGAGCCACATGCCGCGTCCGTCGACCGCCTCGTGCGTCGGGTAGTTGCGCCGCCGGCTGATCACGCCCGCCGTCAGCAGCATCGCGCCTGAATACAGCAGGCCCGGGATCACCGCCGCCATGAACAGCTTGAGCGGCGACAGGTTGGTCAGCACGCTGATCATCAGGAAGGTGATCGACGGCGGGATGATCGGTCCGACCACGTTGGCCGCCGCGGTCAGCGCGGCCGAGAAGCCGCGGCCGTATCCGGCCTTGATCATCGAGGGGATCAGCACCTTGCCGAGCGCCGAGGTGTCGGCGATCGCCGAGCCCGAGATGCCGGCCATCAGCGTCGCCGCCGCGACGTTGCTCATCGCCAGGCCGCCCCGGAAGCGTCCGAACAGCGCGTTCGAGAAGCCGAGCAGCCGGTCGGTCATGCCGCCCTGCGCCATCAGCTCGCCGGCCAGCAGGAACATCGGTATCGCCAGCAGCAGGAAGCTGTCGAGCCCCTGGTAGACCTGCTGCGGCACGATCATCAGGTCGATGCCGCCGACGAACAGCACCGCGATCGTCGCCGACAGCACCAGCGCGAACGCGATCGGCACCGCGAGCAGCAGCAGCACCGTGAGCGCGAGCCCGAGCACCCCGAGCATGGTCATCGCATCACTCCGAGTGCAGCGCGGCGTCCACCGGCGGCGTCTCGCCCCCGAGGCGCACCAGCGCGAGCACGATCGCCATCAGCACGGCGCCGACGCACATCGCCGAATACGGGATCGACATCGGGATCTCCATCGCGGCGGACTCCTGCGCGCCGTTCATCACCGCGAAGCGGGTGCCGGCCCAGCCGAGCACGCCGGCGGTCGCCATCATCGCGGCATCCCGCAGGCCGAGCAGCACGACGCGCACGCGCGGCGGCACGGCGTCGACCAGCGCGCCCACCGCGATGTGGCCCCCCGTGCGCAGGCAGGCGGCGGTGCCGAGCATGGCCATCCACGCCACCAGCATGCGGGCGAGCTCCTCGGTCCAGGCAGGCGCCCGGCCGATCACGTAGCGCCCGAACACCTGGTAGAAGAGCGTCAGGGCGACGGCGATCAGCATCAGCCCCAGCACGACGTCGAGCCCCTGCTCGATGCGGCGCGCCCAGACGATGGCCGCGCGGGGCGCGGCCGGCCGGCCGGCCGGCGCCCCCTCGGGCGCGCCGGCGCCGGCCCCGAGGGCCGGCTCGATCACTTGACGGCCGCGAACCGGGCCACCCACGGGGCGAGGTCCGGGAACTCCTTGGCGATGTCGCCCAGGCGCACGCGGATCGACTCGCGGTCGATGTCGTTGAACTGCATGCCGCGGGACTCGAGCTTCTTGCGCAGCTCGCCTTCCATCGCGACCATGCGGTCGGTGGCCTCGAGCATCACGCGGTCGCCTTCCTCCTTCAGCAGCTTCTGGACGTCGGCCGGCAGCTGCTTGAAGCGCGCGTCCGAGTAGATCCAGGTCATCGCGCCGATGACGTGGCGCGTGTCGATCGCGAACTTCTGGACTTCGTTGAACTTGAAGTTGTCGATGAACTCGAGCGGGTTCTCCTGGCCGTCGACCACGCCCTGCTGCATCGAGGTGAACAGCTCGGCCACGCCCATCGGCACCGGGCTCGCGCCCAGCAGCTCCCAGGTCATCCGGTACATCTTCAGCGGCGGCACGCGCAGCTTCAGGCCCTTGATGTCGGCG
>JAIYAG010000249.1 GCA_027489195.1 Burkholderiales bacterium
ATCACCATGAACTTCCTGAACGCCGGCATCCCGGTCACGCTGCTCGAGACGAAGCAGGACGCGCTCGATCGTGGCATTGCGACGATCCGCAAGAACTACGAGGGCACGGCGAAGAAGGGCCGGATGACCCAGGAGCAGGTCGAGCAGCGGATGGCGATGATCACGCCGACGCTGTCCTATTCGGCCCTCGCGCAGGCCGACATCGTCGTCGAGGCGGTGTTCGAGGACATGGACGTCAAGAAGACCGTCTTCGAGACGCTCGACGCGACGATGAAGCCGGGCGCCATCCTCGCCTCCAACACCTCCACGCTCGATGTCGACCGGATCGCGGGCTTCACCAAGCGTCCGCAGGACGTGATCGGCACGCACTTCTTCTCGCCGGCCAACGTCATGCGCCTGCTCGAGATCGTGCGCGGCAAGGCGACGGGCAAGGACGTGCTCGCCACGACGATGGCGCTGTCGAAGAAGATCAAGAAGGTCGGTGTCGTCTCCGGCGTGTGCGACGGCTTCATCGGCAACCGGATGATCGAGCAGTACTCGCGCCAGGCGGGCTTCCTGCTCGAGGAAGGCTGCACGCCGCAGCAGGTCGACGGCGCGCTCGAGCGCTTCGGCTTCGCGATGGGGCCGTTCCGCATGGGCGACCTGGCCGGCAACGACGTGGGCTGGTACATCCGCAAGCGCCGCTACCTCGAGAAGCCGAACCTGCGCTACAGCAAGACCGCGGACCTGCTCTGCGAGATGGGGCGCTACGGCCAGAAGACCTCGGCCGGCTGGTACGACTACAAGCCGGGCGACCGCACCGCGTACCCGTCGTCGGTCGTCGAGACGATGCTGGTCGAGGAGCGCGCGCGCCTGGGCGTGACGCCGCGCCAGGTGACGGACGAGGAGATCGTCCACCGGCTGCTGTTCGCGATGGTCAACGAAGCGGCCTACATCCTCGAGGAAGGCATCGCGATGCGTGCCTCGGACATCGACATCATCTACCTGACCGGCTACGGCTTCCCGCGCTACCGCGGCGGGCCGATGTTCTACGCCGACACGGTCGGGCTGCCGAAGGTGGTCGAGATCATGAACGGCTTCGCGGCCAACCCGAACGCGGATCCGTCGTTCTGGAAGCCGGCGCCGCTGCTCGCGCAGCTGGCCGCCGCCGGCAAGCGCTTCAACGGCTGACCCCCTGACGCACCGACCCACCGAATCCCGAATCCACACGGAGCATTTCCATGCGTGAAGCAGTCATCGTTTCCACCGCCCGCACCGGTCTCGCGAAATCCTGGCGCGGCTCGCTCAACATGACCCACGGCGCGACCATGGGCGGTCATGTCGTCAAGGCCGCGCTCGAGCGCGCCGGCGTCGAGGCCGCCGAGGTCGAGGACGTGATCATGGGCTGCGCGAACCCCGAGGGCGCGACCGGCTCGAACATCGCGCGCCAGATCGCCCTGTCCGCAGGCTGCCCGGTCACCGTCTCCGGCATGACCGTGAACCGCTTCTGCTCGTCGGGCCTGCAGACCATCGCACTGGCCGCGCAGCGGATCGTGGCGGGCGAAGGCGACGTCTACGTCGCCGGCGGCGTCGAGTCGATCTCGCTGGTGCAGAACGACGCCAACAAGAAGGACCTGATCGACCCGTGGCTCAAGGCGAACAAGCCCGAGATCTACTGGCCGATGCTGCAGACCGCCGAGACCGTGGCCAAGCGCTACGGCATCGCACGCGAGGCCCAGGACCGCTACGGCGTGCAGAGCCAGCAGCGCGCCGCCGCCGCCGCCGCGGCCGGCAAGACCCGCGACGAGATCGCGCCGATGAAGGTCACGATGAAGGTCGTCGACAAGCAGACCGGCGTCGAGACGACCAAGGACGGCCTGCTCGACCGCGACGAAGGCATCCGCGGCGACACCACCTACGAAGGCGTCTCGCAGATCAGGCCGGCGATCGAGGGCGGCGTGATCGCCGCGGGCAATGCCAGCCAGTTCTCGGACGGTGCGGGCGCCTGCGTGCTGATGGAGCGCAGCCTCGCCGAGAAGCGCGGCCTGCCGATCCTCGGCGCCTTCCGCGGCTTCGCGGTCGCCGGCTGCGAGCCGGACGAGATGGGCATCGGCCCGGTCTACGCGATTCCGAAGCTGCTGGCCCGTCACGGGCTGACGGTCAAGGACATCGACCTGTGGGAGCTGAACGAGGCGTTCGCGGTGCAGGTGCTGTACATCCGCGATCACCTCGGCATCGACAACGACCGGCTCAACGTCAACGGCGGTGCGATCGCGGTCGGCCATCCGTACGGCGTGTCGGGCCAGCGCCTGACCGGCCACCTGCTGATCGAGGGCAAGCGCCGCGGCGCGAAGCTCGGCGTGGTGACGATGTGCATCGGCGGCGGCATGGGTGCCGCGGGCCTGTTCGAGATCGCCTGAGGTGAGGGCGATGCGGCACGGGCCGGTCGCGGCCGCGGCCCTGGCCGTGGCCGCGGCGGTCCTGGCCGCGGCGTTTCCGGTCGGTGCGGCGGCCCAGCCGTCGCCCGAGCGGCTCAAGGCGGCAGCGACGGCGGTGAAGCCCGCCGCCGTCGAGACGATGCAGACGCTGGCGAACATCGAGACCGGCTCGGGCCACGGCCCGGGCCTGGCGCAGATGGCGAGGCTGCTCTCGGAGCGGCTGCGGGCGCTCGGCGCCCAGGTTGAGGGGGTGCCGGCCGAGCCCAGTGTCGGCAGCAACGTCGTCGGTCGGTTCTCCGGCAGCGGCACCCGCTCGCTGATGCTCATCGCCCATTACGACACCGTGCACCCGCCGGGCAGCCTGGCGCGCGAGCCGGTGCGCATCGAGGGCAACCGGCTCTACGGACCGGGGGTCGGCGACTCCAAGGGCGGCATCGCGCTGATCCTGCACGCGCTGCAGATCCTGAAGGACGCGGGCTGGAACGGCTGGGGCCGCCTGACGGTGGTGTTCAACCCGGACGAGGAGATCGGCTCGCGGGGCTCGGGTCCGCTGATCCAGAAGCTCGCCGCCGAGCACGACACCGTGCTGTCGTTCGAGCCGACGCTCGCGATCCGCGACTCGGTGCTGACCGGCGCCTCGGGCACCGCCAACGGCGTGCTCGAGGTGAAGGGCCGGGCGGCGCACGCGGGGGTCGAGCCTGCGGCCGGTCGCAACGCGCTGGTCGAGCTGGCGCACCAGATCGTGCAGCTGTCGGACCTGTCGATGCCCGAGCGCGGCGTCAGCATGCACTGGACCGTCGGGCAGGCGGGCGACAAGCGCAACGTGATCCCGGACGCGGCCAGCGCGACCGCCGACATCCGGATGGTCGACATGGCGGGGCTCAAGGCCCTCGAGGATGCGGTCCGGGAGCGCATCGCGAAGAAGCGCGTCCCCGACACCGAGGTCAGCTTCCGCATCGACGTGAACCGCCCGGCGTTCAAGGGCGACGCGAAGACCGACGTGCTGGTCGCCCGCGCTCAGGCGATCTACCGCGAGATCGGCCGGGACCTGAACGTGGTGGGTACCACCGGCGGCGGCACCGACGCGGGCTACGCGCAGGCGGGCGGGCGGGCAGCGGTGCTCGAGAGCCTGGGCATGCCGGGGATGGGCTTCCATGCGAAGGCCGAGTGGGTGGACCTCGACAAGGTCGAGGCGCGCCTGTACCTGGCCACACGAATGATCGTCGAGGCGTCGCGCTGAGCGGCCCGCGGCAAGAAGGACGGCATCCATGGATTCGAAGCTGCTGAACCCCCGTGACCTGGCCTTCCTGCTGTACGAGTGGCTCGACGTCGAGCGCCTGTGCACGCGGGCGCGCTACGCCGACCACTCGCGCGAGACCTTCGACGCGGCGCTCGACACCAGCGCTCGGATCGCCACCGACCACTTCAAGCCCATCAACAAGCTGCTCGACGCCGAGGAGCCGAGCTTCGACGGCGAACGCGTGCACACGCCCGCGCCGCTCGCCGCGGCCCTCAAGGTCTTCAACGAGGCGGGTCTGATCGCCGCGGGCAACGACTACGAGCACGGCGGCATGCAGCTGCCGGTGACCGTCGCGAAGGCCTGCTTCGCCTGGTTCAACGCGGCGAGCGTGGCCGGCGTCGGCTACCCGTTCCTGACCCAGGGCAATGCCAATCTGCTGCTGGCGCACGGCACCGACGCGCAGAAGGCCCGCTGGGTGCCCGAGCTGCTGTCGGGGCGCTTCTACGGGACGATGTGCCTGTCCGAGCCGCAGGCCGGCTCCTCGCTGTCCGACATCCGCACCCGCGCCGAGCCGCGCGAGGACGGCAGCTACCGGCTGTTCGGCAACAAGATGTGGATCTCGGCCGGCGAGCACGAGCTCTCCGAGAACATCGTGCATCTGGTGCTGGCCAAGATCCCCGGCCCCGACGGGAAACTGATTCCGGGCACGAAGGGCATCTCGCTGTTCCTCGTGCCCAAGAAGCTGCTGAACGAGGACGGCTCGGTCGGCGAGCGCAACGACGTGACGCTCGCGGGCCTCAACCACAAGATGGGCTTCCGGGGCACGACCAACACGCTGCTGAACTTCGGTGAAGGCCGCTTCAGCCCCGGTGGCGAAGCGGGCGCGATCGGCTGGCTGGTCGGCGAGGCCGGCCGCGGCCTGGCCTGCATGTTCCACATGATGAACGAGGCGCGGATCGGCGTCGGCCTGGGCGCGGCCTGCCTGGGCTACACCGGCTACCTGCATGCGCTCGACTACGCGCGCAACCGCCCCCAGGGGCGCCCGCCGCAGGCCAAGGACCCGGCCACGCCGCAGGTGCCGATCGTCGCCCATGCCGACGTGCGCCGCATGCTGCTCGCACAGAAGGCCTATGCAGAGGGCGGCCTGGCGCTGTGCCTGTACTGCTCGCGGCTCGTCGACGACGAGCAGACCGGCGACGAGGCCGAGCGCGAGCGCGCGCACTGGCTGCTCGAGCTGCTGACGCCGATCGTCAAGAGCTGGCCCTCGCAGTGGTGCCTGGAGGCCAACTCGCTGGCGATCCAGGTGCACGGCGGCTATGGGTACACGCGCGACTACGACGTCGAGCAGTTCTACCGCGACAACCGCCTGAACCCGATCCACGAGGGCACCCACGGCATCCAGGCGCTGGACCTGCTCGGCCGCAAGATGGTCATCGGCCAGGGCAGGGCGGCGATGTTGTTCGCCGGCGAGATCGAGGACTGCGCCGGGCGGGCGGCCGCGCTCGCGGCGCAGGGCGCCGACGGCGAGGCGCTCGCGGCGATGGGCCGGCAGCTCGCCGCCGCCGCCTCGCGCGTCTTCGCCACGGTACGCAGGCTGCACGCCGTAGGCGATCTCGACGTGACGCTCGCGAACGCGGCAGTCTTCCTCGAGGCCTTCGGCCACGTCGTGGTCGCCTGGCAGTGGCTCGAGCAGGCCATGGTGGCGCAGGCCGCCACGCCGGCGACCGACGCCGACCGCGACTTCTACGCGGGCAAGCGGCAGGCCGCGCGCTACTTCTTCCGCTGGGAACTGCCCAAGGTCGGCCCGATGCTCGACCTGCTCGACTCGATCGACACCACCGCGCTCGACATGCGCGACGCGTGGTTCTGAACTTCATTCCGGAGCCTCCATGTCCGTTCGCAGCAGATTCGACCTCACCGGCCGCAAGGCGATCATCACCGGGGGCTCGCGCGGCCTCGGCCTGCAGATCGCCGAGGGACTGGGCGAGATGGGCGCGGAGGTGCTGCTGACCGCCCGCAAGGCCGACGAGCTCGAGCAGGCCGTCGCACACCTGACGGCGCTGGGCGTCAAGGCCGCGGGGATCCCCGCGGAGATGAGCCGCACCGACGCGGTGGTGCCCTTCGCCGAGGCTGCGCTCGCGCGGCTCGGCGAGATCGACATCCTGGTCAACAA
>JAIYAG010000638.1 GCA_027489195.1 Burkholderiales bacterium
CGCGGCCGCGTTCGGCGAGCCGGTCGCCACGCCCTGGCCGACGCTGCGCCATGCGTTTCCGTCGGCCGCGTCGATGGCCGCGCGCGAGCCCGCCGAGATCGGCGCGCTCGGCGTGACCGGGCAGCGCGCGCGGACGATCGTCGCGCTCGCCCGGGCGCTGGCCGAGGGCTCGCTGCGACTCGAACCCGACGGCGATGCCGCGGCGACCGTCGAGCGTCTGAAGGCGGTCCCGGGCGTCGGCGACTGGACCGCGCAGTATCTGGCGATGCGCGCGCTCGGCTGGCCCGACGCGTTCCCCGCGTCGGACGTCGGCGTGATGAAGGCGCTGGGCGTGGCGACCCCGCGCGAGGCGCTGGCCGCGGCCGAGGGCTGGCGGCCCTGGCGCGGCTATGCGGTGATCCACCTGTGGCGCACGCTCGCGCCCGCTCCGATCGAGGCAACGACATCATGAAACACGTGCTGCGACCCAGCCCGCTGGGCGAGATCCTGCTGACCTTCGACGACGACGCGCTGCTCGGCCTGTATTTCGTCGGCCAGAAGGACCAGCCGACGATCGCGCCGCACTGGCGCATCGACGATGCGCATCCGATCGCGCTCCAGACGGCCGATCGTATCGAACGTTACTTCCAGGGCGTGGAGGAGCCGTTCGAGGTGCCGATCGCCTTCGCCGGCACCCGCTTCCAGGTCGCGGTCTGGCGCGCATTGCTCGACATCCCGCGCGGCGAGACCATCAGCTATGCCGAGCTCGCACGCCGGGTCGGCTCGCCCGCCGCGGTCCGCGCGGTGGGCGCGGCCGTCGGCCGCAATCCGGTGTCGATCTTCGTGCCCTGCCACCGCGTGGTCGGCAGCAATGGCGCGCTGACCGGCTACGCCGGCGGGCTGCCGCGCAAGACGCACCTGCTGCGGCTCGAGCGGGCGCTCGGCGACGACGGGCGCGCGCGGCGCGCGGGCGGGCAGTCTGCGCTGGCCTTGGGTGCGGCTGCGTGAGGGCACGCGTCGCGGTCGACCTGGCCCTTCTCGCCGCGATCTGGGGCGCGTCCTTCCTCTTCATGCGGATCGCGGTCCCGCAGTTCGGCCCGCTGCCGCTGATGGCGCTGCGCTGTGCGATCGGTGCGGCGGTGCTCGTGCCGCTGCTCGCCTGGCACGGCGGCTTCGGTGTGCTGCGCGAGCGACCGCTCGCCTTCGGCGTCGTCGGCCTGCTGAACTCGGCGCTGCCCTTCGCGCTGTTCGGGTTCGCGACGCTGACGCTGAGCGCCGGCTTCTCCGCGCTGCTGAACGCGACCACGCCACTCTGGGCGGCGCTCGTGGCCTACGCATGGCTGGGCGACGTGCCGTCCCGGCGGCAGCTCGCGGGCCTGGCGATCGGCTTCGGCGGCGTGCTGGTGCTGGTGGCCGGGCGTGGCGCGATCGCGCCGGGCGGCGGACTGCTCGCGGTGCTCGCGGCGCTCGCCGCGACGCTGTCCTACGGCGTCGCGGCCGGGCATGCGCGGCGATACATGACCGGCACGCCGCCGCTCGCGCTCGCCGCGGGCTCGCAGATCGCCGCGACCGCGGTGCTCGCGGTGCCGGCCGCATTCGCCTGGCCCGAGCGCATGCCCGACGCCGGCGCGTGGGGGGCGGTGCTCGCGCTCGGCGCGGCCTGCACCGGGCTGGCCTACGTGCTGTACTTCCGGCTGCTGACGCGGGCGGGCGCGCCGACCGCGACCGCGGTCACCTTTCTCGTGCCGGTGTTCGCGGTGCTCTGGGGCGGGCTCTTCCTCGGCGAGCGGCCGACGCCGGCGATGCTGGCGGGCGGCGCGGTGATCTTCGCGGGCACCGCGCTAGCCACCGGGTTCCGGTGGCCGTTCGGGGCCCGCGCGCAGGCGCGACGGGTGGGCTGAGAGACCGTCGACCGCCGACTCAGGCCGCGCGCCTTTCCGCCCGCGCCGCGTAGAACTCGCTCAGCACCCGCCCGGTATGGCTCGTCGCCCGCCGGGCCAGCTCCACCGGCGGCCCCTGGTCGACGATCCGTCCGCCGCCTTCGCCGCCTTCGGGACCGAGGTCCAGGATCCAGTCGGCCTCGGCCCACAGGTCGACGTCGTGCTCGATGACCACCAGCGTGTTGCCCGCGTCGACCAGCCGGTGCAGCACGCGGATCAGCCGGTCGACGTCGGCCATGTGCAGGCCCACCGTCGGCTCGTCGAGCACGTACAGCGAATGGACCGGCGCGAAGCGCGACGGTGCACCGGCCCCGCCGTCGCGGACCTTGGCGAGCTCGGTGACCAGCTTGATGCGCTGCGCCTCGCCGCCCGACAGGGTCGGGCTCGGCTGGCCGAGCGTCAGGTAGCCGAGCCCCACGTCCTGCAGCAGCTTGAGCGGATGCGCGATCGACGGGTGCGCGGTGAAGAAGGGGAGCGCCTCGTCGACGCTCATCGCCAGCACCTCGCCCACCGACTTGCCGCGCAAGGTGACCTGCAGCGTCTCGCGGTTGAAGCGCTGGCCGCGGCACACGTCGCACAGCACCTTCACGTCGGGCAGGAAGCTCATCTCGATCGTCTGCACGCCCTGGCCCTCGCAGGCGGGGCAGCGGCCGGCGCCGGTGTTGAACGAGAATCGCGCCGCCTCGTAGCCCCGCACGCGGGCCTCGGTGGTGTCGGCGAACAGCCGGCGGATCGCGTCCCAGAAGCCGACGTAGGTGGCCGGGCAGGAGCGCGGCGTCTTGCCGATCGGGGTCTGGTCGACCTCGAGCACGCGGCCGATGGGCTCGGTGCCTGCGATCGACGCACAGCCGACCGGTGCGGCGATCAGGCCGAGCGCGCGCTCGGCGCCGGCCCGGCCCGTGTTGCGC
>JAIYAG010000119.1 GCA_027489195.1 Burkholderiales bacterium
CCCGGGCGAGATGGTGAGCGAGCTGTCCGTGAAGACAAGCGTGTGACCGTCGGGCTTCGCCTTCGCCACCTCGTTGGTGCCGATGGTGCCGGCCGCGCCGCCCTTGTTCTCGACGATCACCTGCTGGCCGAGCTGCGTGGAGAGCTCGGCCGCGATCGCGCGGGCCGCGAGGTCGGTGAGCGCGCCGGCCGCGAACGGCACGACGATGCGGATCGTGGTGGCCGGCCAGGCCTGGGCGCGGGCGGCAGGCACGGCCAGTGCGGCGGCGGTGGCGGACAGCCCCTTGAGGGCCTGGCGTCGTGGGGTGTGCATTGCGTCTCCTTCGTGTGCGTCGTCGTGGGCGAGCCGCGTCCGTGCGCGGCGCCCTCGGCCTTCAGGCCCGAGCGCCGTGCAGCGTGCGGGCCATCTCGGCGGTGGCCGCGATCGACGACCACACCGGGCGGCCGAGGTCGCGTCGCAGGTCGTCGAGGATCGCGTGGGTCGGCAGCTGCGAGCAGGCGATGAACAGCGCGTCGTGGCCGTCCTCCACCGTCGCGCGCGCCAGCGCGTCGACCTCGGCCGCGGTGATCCGGCCGAGCGAGGCGGTGTCGGTCGCGCCGAGCGTCTCGAGCCGCATGACCTGCACGTCGCTGCGCGCCAGGTAGTCGACGAGCTGGCGGTTCACCTCGTCGGTGTAGGGCGTGACCACGGCGATGCGGCGTGCGCCGCAGCGCTGCAGGATCGCGACCATCGCGTTGGCGGTGGTGACCACCGGCCGGCCGGTGACCTCGTGCAGCCGCGCCGACAGCGCGGCGTCGGCGTCCGGGCCCATCAGGAAGCCGGCCGCAGTGCAGCCGTAGGCGATGAGTTCGGGCGGGTCGGCCGCGAAGTCGCGGGCCAGCTCGATCGCGGCGTCGACGTAGGCCGGCACGGTGTCGCGCGTCAGCAGCCCGGCGCCGCGCGGCACCTTCAGCGTGTCGCAGCGCGAGCCCTCGGGCAGCCATGCGGGCAGCTCGCGCGCCATCGTCGTGTTGTTCGCGGGGACCATCAGGCCGACGCGCATCGGCGCGTGCGCGGCGGCGTCGGCGGCGCCCGCGCGGACCTCGGGTCCGGCGCTCACAGCCGCTCGAGCGGCGGCGCCGCGTTGTCGGGCAGCGCCATGCCGGCCGTGTTCAGCACCATCGCCATCAGCGTGTAGTAGCCCGACAGCGCGATCAGCTCGAGCACGCCCTCGACGCCGAAGGCCGCGCGCACCGCGTCGAACTGCGGATCCTCGATGCGGCCCGTGCCGTGCGCCTGCATGCAGAATTCGTAGACCTGCGCCTGGATCGGCGTCATCGGCTCGGGGCGCTGGCCGAGCGACAGCGCCTCGATGATGTGCGGCTCGAGCTCGGCCTTGCGGGCGAGCTTCTCGTGCATGTACCACTCGTGCTGGCACGACCAGCGGCGCGCGGTGGCCAGCACCGCCATCTCGAGGATCGCCGGCGGCAGCACGCTCTCGAAGCGCAGGAACTCGCCCAGGCGCTGCAGGTTGCGCGCCAGCCCCGCATGGTGGATCAGCGGGATGAAGGGCCCTCGAACCTCGCCGCGCGGGCCGGCCGAGATCTCGGCGGCGACCTCGCGCTGCAGCGGCGTCATCTGGTCGACGGAGAGCTTCGGGAATCGTTCGGTCACTTGTAGCTCCAGGTGGCGTGCTCGGCCTGCTGCGTCGCATCGGCCGCGGGCCGCCAGTGCAGCGTGCGGATCTCGCCGAACTCGCGCGGCAGGCGCGACCAGCTCGTGCCGCCGTCGGTGCTGCGGAAGACCTGGCCGAGGTTCGTGCAGGTGAAGAGGAGCTGCGGGTCGGCCGGATGCGTGGCCACGCACCAGACCGTGCTGTTGAGCGGGCCGGGCAGCGCCAGCTCGTCCCAGTGGCGGCCGGCGTCGCGGCTGCGCAGCAGGCGGCCGGTGGCGCCGGGCGGGCCGTTGCCGTTGGTGAGGAAGACCGTGCGGCCGTCGGCGGCGACGGTGACGCCGCGCACGTACTGCCACGGCGAGTCGATCGGCTCGTGTGTCCAGTGCGCGCCGTCGTCGGTGCTGCGGTGCAGGCCCTTGTTCGTCGTGGCCAGCAGGTGCTTGGCGCCCGTCTCGTCGCGCAGCACCGCGATGCCGTGCACGTCGGCCGAGACCAGCCCGTCCTCGCGCAGCGCCCAGTTCAGGCCACCGTCGGTGGAGCGGTAGATCCCGCCGATCTCGATGCCCGCCCAGATGACGCCGCGGTCGACCGGATCGAACAGGATCTGCGTGACACGCGTCGGGCCCTTGTTGACCTCGGAGAAGGTCCGCACGCCCGGCACGTTCGCCACCGTCCAGGTGACGCCGGCGTCGGTCGAGCGGTACAGGCCGCCCGGGCGCGTGCCCGCGATCATGAGCGCCGGGTGCTCGGGGTCCTGCGCGATCGCCCAGACGTCCTGCATCGGGCTGGGCATCGGCTCCCAGCGCGCGGTGGACTCGCGCCAGCGGAACAGGCCCATGTCCGAGCCCGCCCACAGCACGTCGGCGTCGGACGGATGGCTGGACAGGCACCAGACGCGCGCCTCGGTGTACATCCCCGAGTGGCTGTTCGGATGCGTCCAGGTGTCGCCCAGATCGTTGCTGAACCAGGCCGAATGCCCGGCCGTGCCTGCGTACAGGCGGATGCCGTCGGTGTTCATGGTGTCTCCCCCGCCCCTTCGGTTGCGGCCGATGGTACGCCGGTTCAGGGGGGTGGCGACGCCGCCCGGGTGGGGTATGGAACGCGGGGCGTGCGCTTCGTCACCGAAGCCGCACGCCGGCCGCGGCGACCTCACTGCATCGAATGCAGCCCGACCATGTTCCCCTCGGTGTCGGCCACGAGCGCGATGTGCCCGTGCGGCCCGATGGCGAACTTCGGCCGCATGACCTGGCCGCCCGCGGCCTCGACCCGCGCCGCCTCGACCGCGCAGTCCTCGCAGGCGAAGTAGACCAGCGTGCCGCCGCCGCCGGGCGACACGCCGTCCATCCGCACCAGCGCGCCCGCCGCGCCGCCCGCCTCCTGCGACGACGCGAAGCTCCACATCTCGGATGTGCCGGTCGGGTCCTCGAGCTGCGTGAGCGAGGTCTGCAGCACCTGCTCGTAGAAGCGCCTGGCGCGCTCGATGTCGGCGACGTAGATCTCGAACCAGACGACGGGATTCGGCTTCATCACGGGACCCTCCGGTGCGAAGCGCCACCGGACGCGGCGCTCTCGGGAGGAGTCTAGTCGCCGCCCTTGCCCGGGCTCAAGCCGTGCCGCGCATGCCATTGCGCGAGGGACGCGTCGGGATAGGCGTCGAAGCACGGGTCGCCGGCGCGCGGCTCGGGCTCGACCCAGCCGGCCTTCGAGCCGAGCATGATGTGCACGTGCTCGGGCGGCACCGGCAGCGGCGTGTCGATCGCCGAGGCGTGCGGATGCACCAGGTCCGGCCAGCTCGGGTCGTACAGCCACAGCGCGCTGCCGCAGTGCCGGCAGAAGTGGCGGCGGCCGGTGCTGGTCGAGCCGTCCTCCAGCGTTGCCTGGTAGACCGACAGGTGGTCCTTGCCCTCGACGCGCAGCGTGCGGTGGTCGGCACCGAGGTTGATCGCGTAGCCGCCGCCGCCCGCCGTCTTGCGGCAGATCGAGCAGTAGCAGCGCATGAACGGATACGGCTCGGTCGACTCGACCGTGAAACGGACCGCGCGGCAGTGGCAGGAACCTTCGAGCTTCATCGTGATCTCCGGAGTGGGCCTGTCGGAGTCAGAAGCGTTCTTCGGGCCCGAGGTAGCGCCACTCCCCGACGGGCACGCCGGCGAGCGGCACGCGGCCGATCCGCAGCCGGCTGATCGCCAGCACCTTCAGGCCCGCATCGGCGCACGCGCGCTCGATGCGCCCGGGCTGATGTCCCTTGATCGCGAAGCGCAGCCGTGTCGTCTCGTCCGAGCTGCTGCCGATGCTCACGCGCATCGCGCGCGGGGCGCGCGGCTCGGCCGGGTCGATCGCCAGCCGCGCGAGCAGCGCCGGATCGACCGGGCCCGCGACGTCGACCATCGTCTCGTGCTCGAGCTGCGAGCTGTCCTCGGTCAGCCGGCGCGCGATCCGCGGATCCTGCGTGAACACCACCAGCCCGCCCGCGGTCGTCTCCAGCGGCGTGAGGCACGCCTGGCGGCGAAGGTGGGCCGGCTCGACCCGCGCGGGCACACGATCGCCCGTGGCGCGATGGCGCACCTGCAGCAGGCCCGCCGCGCCGTCGGCCGCGTCGTTCGTCTTCAGGCCGGGCGGCTTGTTCAGCAGCAGCGTCACCGGCTCGGTCGCCGACAGCGACGCACCGCGCGTCAGCGCGACCCGCTGCGTGTCGCGCACCCGGCTGGGCGGCGTGTCGACCACGACGCCGTCGACCGTGACCATGCCCGATTCGATGTAGCGCTCGGCCTCGCTGCGCGAGCAGCCGATGTCGCGGGCGAGGCGCTTGGCGAGTCGTTCGCCTTCGGCTTCAGTGGGCTCGGCCGGTGGCGGGGGGCTCGCGGCGGGCGGGGCGGCGGGCGCGGGGGCACGGCGCCACGCGCCGCCCGGGCGGGACGCGCCGGGGGATTTGGGCGGAGCGGGAGGGCGGTTCGGAGGGCGGCTCATGCCCGCATGGTACGGGGCGGCGCCGGCCTCGGTCGTTGCACGGCTTCGGCGGCGGCCGGCAGCACCGGGTGCGCGTCCAGCCCGCCGCGCCATCGCGCCCAGTGCCCGTCCACCCAGTCGCCGAACCTCCGGTCGAAGGCCTCGCGCGAGAAGCGGCGGGCGCGCGCGACGCAGGCCGCCGCATCGATGCGTGCGCCCGCCTGCTCGAAGCGCCCGATCGCCGCGACGATCGCCTGCGGCGTCTGCTCGTCGAAGAACACGCCGGTGGGGGCCGCGTCGTCCAGCCCGGCCACCGTCTCGGCCGCGCCGCCTCGTCGCAGCGCGATCACCGGCGTGCCCAGGCCCATTGCCTCGACCGGCGAGATGCCGAAGTCCTCGATCGCCGCGAAGAGGAAGGCGCGCGCGCCGGCCACCGTCTCGCGCATCGCATCCAGCGGCAGGTGCCCGTCGAAGCGGACGTTGGGTGGCGCGCCCTCGCGCAGCCGGCGCGCGTCCGGGCCGGTGCCGATCACCACCAGACGCCGATCGGGCATCAGGCGAAAGGCCTCGACCAGCAGGTCGACGCGCTTGTAGTTGATGAGCCGCGAGACCGTCACGTAGGTCTTCGGATCGCGCGGCAGCCCGAGCGCCGGCTGCAGGTCCACCGGCGGCGCGATCACCTCGGCCTCGCGCCGGTACGCCTTCAGGATGCGGCGCGCGACGAAGGCCGAGTTGGCCGCGAACGCATCGACGCCGGCCGCGCTGCGGTGGTCCCAGAGCCGCATCCGGTGCAGCATCACCCGCGCCGCCAGGCCCTTCAGGCCTCGGTCCAGGCCCTCGGTGCGCAGGTAGGTCGGCTGCAGGTCCCACGCATAGCGCATCGGCGAGTGGCAGTAGCACAGGTGCAGCGCGTCGGGCGACACGATCACGCCCTTGGCCACCGTGTGGCTGCTCGAGATCACCAGGTCGAAGTCCGACAGGTCGAACTGCTCGATGGCCAGCGGCATCAGCGGCACCGCGTACTTCAGCGTGCCGGGCAGGCCGGGCAGGCGCTGCAGGAAGCTCGTGCGCGGCGTGCGCCCGCCGAGCATGTGGCGGTCCGCCTCGGGCAGCCGGTCGATCAGCGTGAACAGCTCGGCCTGCGGATAGCGCTGCAGGATGGCCTCGGTGACCCGCTCGGAGCCCGCGCGTTCCAGCAGCCACTCGTGGACGACGGCGACGCGACGCGGGGCGGCGGCCGACAGGCTGTGGGCGGAGCGGGCGTGAAGGCGGTCCATCTCGCGACCGAGGCTACAGGCAGTCGCCCGGAACCGGTGCGCAGGGGGGACAGCCTTCGCCCGAGGCCGACGGGCGGAGGGGGGCGTCGCCGAGCGGCGACAGGCGTCGCGCGCCCGTCAGCGATCGGCCGTCAGGCCGCCGCCGACGTGCGCCGGCGGCGAATCGCCCCTGCGAGCGCGAGGCCCGCGCCGAGGATCGCCCAGGTCTCGGGCTCGGGCACCGGCTGGGCCTCGACCACGGCGAGGTCCAGCGCCCAGTCGCCCGGGAGGAGGGGCCCCGTGGCCAGCGGCACGGTGAAGCCATCCGTCCAGAGCGCGCCGGCCGGCGCGTTCGGCGATGCCGAGATCACCAGGCGGTAGGCGCCGGGTGCGAGGTCGGCGACCGCGATGCCGGCGTCCAGCGGGGACTGGCCGACGGCGACCTGCGCGTACGGATTGTCGACGTCGTCGCTGACCGTGAGCAGCGTGCCGCTGTCGCGGCTGAAGAGCGACAGCAGCGCATCGAACGAGACCGAGGCCGAGCTCGTCCAGGCCAGCATGTCCGAGGGCGTGGTGAGCGTGAAGTCGACGTAGTCGATGCTGGCGTTGGAGGCCAGGGTACCGGTGCGGGCGAGGCTGAAGGTGTCCGCCTGGGCAGCGAGGCTCGCGGTCGCGAACGCGACGGCGGCGACGATTCGGACGAGCGGGGCGAGGGTCGAGAGCATGGTGCGTTCACCGTGTCGGAGAGGGGGGTGGGGTCGCTCGGCTGCGAACGGCGTTCAGGGCGCCAGCGGCGCCGCACCCGGGCGCGAGGGCGTCTGCGAAGCGGGCGCGAGCCGGTTCGTGCCCGTCTCCACCTGGAACGCCGTCGCAAAGGCTTCGTTGGTGCTCGGCGCCGTGACCGTGTCGACGAACCACCACTCGCCGACGACGCGGCTGGGGTTCACGTCGATCAGCATGTAGCCACGGCGGGTGAGGTTCACGTACTTGAAGTGCGGGTTGTAGAAGCGGATCGCGCCCGCGACCTGGCCGGTGATGTCGCTGTCGATGCCGGGCGAGGTCACCGAGGTGCCGACGAACTCGACGGCGAGCGAGCCCTGGCCGGTGGCCTTGTCGTAGCCGCCGGTCGAGACCACGGGGTTGTACGGGTTCGGATTCAGGTCCGCGGCCCAGCTGCTGTGGATGTCGCCGGTGAGCACCACGACGTCGTCGACCTTCGGCTGGCCGGCGCCGCCGCGCAGCGCGTCGTAGATCCGGTTGCGGGCCGGCTCGTAGCCGTCCCACTGGTCGCTGTTGATGTAGTAGAGGCCGGGGTCGGTCGCCTGGCTGGCGCCGGGCGCCTTGAGCTGCGCGAACATCACGCCCTGGCCGATCAGCTTCCAGCGCGACGGCGTCGTGCGCAGGCGGTCGAGCAGCCACGCCTCCTGCGTGTCGCCGAGCAGCGTGCGCGACGGGTCACCGTAGCTCGAATCGGTCGTCGCGAAGCCGGCGCCGAAGATCGTCGGATGCGGTGCGTCGGTGAGCTGCTCCGAGCGCGCGCTGACCCGCTCCTCGAGCATCAGCACCTCGGCGAGATCGCCGTACGAGAACCGGCGGTGGTTGTCGCGCGGATTCGCCGGGTCCGGCTGGCGCACCGGCATCCACTCGTAGTAGGCCTGCAGCGCGGCCGCGACCCGGGCGCTCCAGAGACCCTCGGTGCCCGGCGTGTGGTTCTCCGCGCCGTTCGTCCACGCGTTGTTGGCGGTCTCGTGGTCATCCCAGATCGCGACCAGCGGGTGCTGGCGGTGCATCGCCTGCGAGTCCGGGTCACGCTTGTACTGCGCGTGCCGCGTGCGGTAGTCGGTGAGCGTGACGATCTCGACCGACGGCTCGGGTGCGCGGGCGCTGCCGTACTGCGCGGCGCCGTATTCGTAGATGTAGTCGCCGAGGTGCATCACCAGGTCGAGGTCGGCGCGGGCGGCGATGCGGGCGTAGGCGTTGAAGTAGCCGTAGGCATGGTTGCTGCAGCTCACCACCGCGAAGCGCAGGCTGCCGACCGATCCGAGCGGCAGGGTCTTCGTGCGGCCGATCGGGCTCACTTGCCCGCCCGCGGTGAACTGGTAGTAGTAGCTCGTGTTCGGGCGCAGCGCGGCGAGGACCGAGCCGGCGTCGACCTTCACCGTGTAGTCCGCGTCGGGGCCGGTGCGGGCGCTGCCGCGCACGACGACGTTGCGCAGCCCCGGGTCGGTCGCGACGACGTAGCTCACCACCGTCGGCTTGGTGCTGGGTGCGACCGTGACGCGCGTCCACAGGATCACGCGGTCGTGCAGCGGATCGCCGCTGGCCACGCCGTGCTGGAACACCGGACCCGCGGCCTGGGTGCCGCCGGCGAGCGCGCCGGTGGCGGCCGCTGCGGCAGCAGACCCGGTGGCCTTGAAGAAGTCGCGGCGCGAGGTGCCGCCGGGAACGACGGGCTTGAGCTGGAAGGGACGACCCATGGCGGTCTCGATCTGAGGTCAGGAATGAGCCTCATGCTGATCGCGGGGTCTGAGCGGTCGGTGACCGGCAGAGGGCCGTTCGGATCAGGCGGCAGGACCGTGCGGGAGCGAGTCGGCGTCGTGCGGACGTGAACGGGCGTCACGACGAGACGATCGGATGTGCGTGGGGGCACGCCGCGTCCGGGCGGCCGAGGTGGCAGGCGCGGCGGCCGTCGCTGCCGAGGACGGGCGAACCCCTCAGCGGTAGGCTGCGCGAAACCCGGTCGGCGTGGCGCCGACCATGCGCACGAAGAAGCGGACGAAGTTGGTGGGCTCGGAGAATCCCAGCCGGTGGCCGACTTCGCTCACGCTGGCGTGGGCATGCACCAGCATGCGCGCCGCTTCCAGCGCGACCCTGCGGTCGACCAGCACCTTCGCCGTCTTGCCCGTGGCCGACAGGCAGGCACGGTTCAGGGTGCTCTCCGAGTAGCCCAGACGCTGCGCGTACTCGGACACCGTCCGGTGCTCGCGGAACTGCTGTTCGAGTTCGCGCCGGAACATGCGGAAGACCTGTCGCGGGGCGCGGGGCGACACCGGCAGCGCCGGCGCCCTGCCCCGGTGCCAGCGGGCGACGCGCAGCATGATGGCCAGCAGCACGTGGCGGGCCAGCACGATGTCCTGCGGACTGCCGTCGTACTGCGCCAGATCCCGGGCCAGACGGCGAAGCTCAGTCTGCAGCGCCGACGAGAAGCCGTCGTCCAGATGCACGCCCACGGGCCAGTCTTCCACCTCGGTGAGCAGGTGATCGGTGCCACTGCGTGAATCGATCACCGGCAGCAGCGCGGGCG
>JAIYAG010000329.1 GCA_027489195.1 Burkholderiales bacterium
CAGCGCCCGGCTGCTGGCCGAAGGCGGTCTGGTGCCGCCGGCCGCGCTCGCCGAGCGGGCGGCCACGCTGCAGGCGGCGGGACGGACCGTATCGTGGCTGATCGACGATGCCGCGGTGCTCGGCCTGATCGCCTTCGGCGATACCGTCAAGCCCGGTGCCCGCGACGCCGTCGCGCGGCTCGCGAGCATGGGCATCCGCAGCGTGATGATCTCGGGCGACAACCGGGGGGCCGCCGAGGCCGTGGCCCGGGAGCTCGGCATCGCGACCGTCGTGGCCGAGGTGCTGCCGGAGGACAAGGCCGGCCACGTCGCGCGGCTGCGCGCCGAGGCCGGCGGCGGCGCGGTGGCGATGGTCGGCGACGGCATCAACGACGCGCCCGCCCTGGCCGCCGCCGACGTCGGCATCGCCATGGCCACGGGCACCGACGTCGCCATGCATACCGCCGGCATCACGCTGATGCGCGGCGATCCGATGCTGGTGCCGGCCGCGATCGAGATCTCCGCGCGCACGGTCGCCAAGATCCGGCAGAACCTGTTCTGGGCGTTCGCCTACAACATCGTCGGCATCCCGCTGGCTGCCGCCGGCCTGCTGTCGCCGGTGCTGGCCGGCGCGGCGATGGCCGCCAGCTCGGTCAGCGTGATGACCAACGCGCTGCTGCTGTCGCGCTGGTCGCCGCGGATGTCGCGCAGCGTGGCCGCACCGCCGTCCGATCGCCCCGCCACCGTCACCGTCACCGGTTCCTGACAGAGGCCGCCATGTCCGCCTTCCCCGCACGGTCCGACCCGCCGCAGGCGAGCGCCTCCCGACCGATGAACATCGGCGAGGCCGCCGCCGCAACCGGCCTGTCGGCGAAGATGATCCGCCACTACGAGTCGATCGGTCTGGTGGCCCCGGCGTCGCGCACCGACGCGGGCTATCGCCGCTACGGCGAGCAGGACCTGCACACGCTGCGCTTCGTGAAGCATGCGCGCGAGCTCGGGTTCGGTCTCGAGCGGATCGGCACGCTCGTGTCGCTGTGGCGCGACCCCGATCGCGCGAGCGCCGACGTCAAGCGGCTGGCGCTGGAACACGTCGAGGAGCTCGATCGGCGGATCGGGATGCTGACGCGGATGCGGGCGGCGCTGGCGGACGCGGCGTCCCACTGTCACGGAGACGGTCGACCACAATGCCCGATCCTCGAGGACCTCGCACGAGACTGACAGGCGCGCCGGGTCATTGCGACACAGCGATGCACGAACCTGCAACGATGGACACGAAGGACGGCACGCACGAGCGTCGGAAATCCGAGTAGCGTCCCTGCAACCGCGCTGTTCGCGGGCTCGTGCAGAGTCACTAGGTACGGATCTTGCGAGACCTCGGGCAGTGGCGGCGCGCAAGCACAACAGCCGCCACCGCCCATCGGCGTCAACGCGACGCGCATCCTCCTCGTCGGGGGATGGACGTGCCGCAGGATCAGGATGGTCCCAGCGCTTGCGTGATTGGAGGTAGCTCATGGAAGCCGGTCTGAAGCAGGTCCTCTCCGCCTTCGACGAAGGCACCGCACGACTGGCTGCTCGCAGCGTCGCGCTCCCACCCCAGGCGCCCGGTGGACCGGGCATCCTCGGTCGCTACAAGGCCCGCTACGAGGCCCGCCTCGAGGAGGAGTACTCGCTGCAGGAGTACCTCGAGCTCTGCAAGCGGGACCCCAGCGCCTACGCCACCGCCTCCGAGCGGATGCTGATGGCGATCGGCGAACCCCAGCTGCTCGACACCCGATCCGATCCACGGCTCTCGCGGATCTTCTCGAACAAGGTGATGCGGGTGTACCCCGCGTTCCGCGAGTTCTACGGCATGGAGGAGACCATCGAGCAGATGGTGTCCTTCTTCAAGCACTCGGCGCAGGCCCTCGAGGAACGCAAGCAGATCCTCTACCTGCTCGGGCCGCCCGGCGGCGGCAAGTCCTCGCTCGCCGAGAAGCTCAAGTCGCTGATGGAGCTGATGCCCTTCTACGCGCTCAAGGGCTCGCCGGTGAACGAGTCGCCGCTCGGCCTGTTCTCGCCGCTCGAGGACGGCCCCTCCATCGAGGCCGAGTACGGCATCCCGCGCCGCTACCTGAACCCGATCATGTCGCCCTGGGCCGTCAAGCGGCTCATGGAGTACAACGGCGACATCACGCGGTTCCGGGTCGTCAAGCTCCGGCCCTCGATCCTCCAGCAGATCGCCGTCGCCAAGACCGAGCCGGGCGACGAGAACAACCAGGACATCTCCTCGCTGGTCGGCAAGCTCGACATCCGCCAGCTCGAGCGCTTCTCGCAGGACGACCCCGACGCGTACAGCTACTCGGGCGGGCTGTGCCTCGCGAACCAGGGCCTGCTCGAGTTCGTCGAGATGTTCAAGGCCCCGATCAAGGTGCTGCACCCGCTGCTCACGGCCACGCAGGAAGGCAACTTCAAGGGCACCGAAGGCTTTGGCGCCATTCCGTTCGACGGCATCGTGCTGGCGCACAGCAACGAAAGCGAATGGAAGCAGTTCCGCAACAACAAGAACAACGAAGCCTTCCTCGACCGTATCTACATCGTGAAGGTGCCGTACTGCCTGCGCGTGTCGGACG
>JAIYAG010000646.1 GCA_027489195.1 Burkholderiales bacterium
GAGGCCGGCGGCGACGGCAGCGGCTTGTCCGCGCGTCGCAGCGGGCCCGCAGTGTTCGTGTCAGGAATGATGCGCTCCGTGGGGTCTGCCTGGCGCCCTGCGCCGTCGCGCGGCGCCGTCCGGCCCGCGTCGGCCGGCTCGCAGGCACCGCCCCGCTGACTCTACCAGCCGGCCTCCGGACGGCCCGATCCGGGCCGATGGGTGGCACCGTGCGGATGCGGCCGCGCCGCAACGGGGCGGCGTCCCGCGAGGCGGCCCTGCGGGCGCCGGGCCGGTCGCTAGAATGGCCGCATGAACCCACTGCGCCCCGCCGCCCTGCCGAGGGGCCTGTACGCGATCACCCCCGACGACCTCGACCCGGCGCGCCTCGCCGACCGGGTGGCCCGTGTGCTCGAGGGCGGAGTCGATGCCCTGCAGTTCCGCGTCAAGGGCGGGGCGCCGCTCGAGCGGGAGGCGCTGGCACGCATCGTGAAAGGCCTGGCCGACCAGGCCGGCGTGCCGCTGATCGTCAACGACGACGTCGCGCTGTCGATCGCGATCGACGCGGCCGGGGTCCACGTGGGGCGCGACGACGGGGACCCTGCGGCCATCCGGGCCCGGATCGGCCCGCAGCGCCTGCTCGGCGTGTCCTGCTACGACGACGCGGCGCGCGCCCGCACGATGATCGGCATCGCCGACCACGTCGGCTTCGGCAGCGTCTTCGCGTCGCCGACCAAGCCGCAGGCGGTGCGCGCGCCGCTGGCACTGTTCGCCGAGGCGCGCGCGACGGGACTGGCGACGGTCGCGATCGGCGGCATCGACCGCGGGAACGCGCACCTGCCGATCGAGGCGGGCGCGGACGCGGTGGCGGTGATCACGGACCTGTTCGGCGTCGACGACCCGGCCGCATCGGCGCGCACGCTGCACCGGATCGTTCACGCGGCGCTCGCGCGGCGCGACGACGCGCGCCGCTGAGCCGGCTCACCAGGGAACGAGCGCGGCGACCGAGACGACCGTCGCGTCCTTCGCGTCGATCAGCACCGCGCCGTCGCCGGCCGGCCCGCGCAGCGGCAGGTAGCGCAGCGCCTCGTCGGCGCGGCCGCTCGCCGCGACCAGCGCATCGATCTTCGCGTCGCGGCCCGGGTTGAGCGAGCGCAGGCGCGAGATCGGCAGCGCCCGCTCGAGCGCGGTCGCGCGGTCGGCCGCATAGTCGACGTAGAGCCGCGGGTGGTGCTGGATGTCGCGCCCGGTGGAGAGCGCCTCCTCGATGATCTTCGCCTGCTCGCTGACCGACTCCGGCTGGCGGGCCGCGACCCAACGGGGGCGCAGCGGATCGAGCCGGGCCTGCGGGTTGGAGGCCGCCGCCGCCCGGTCCCCGGGCGTGAGGTCAGACGGCGAGACGATCTCGAAGCGGTCCTTGGCGAAGACGACGAAGGCCGGCCGGCCCTGGTAGACGGTGTGCACCCCGTACACGAGCGCCGCGATCTGCAGCGCGCAGATCGTCGCGAGGTCCCACTTGAGGCGCGGCTTGCGCCGGTCGAACACGATCAGCGTGAAGAGCGGGCCGACCACGACGTCGACGCCGACGACGATCCACAGGATCGCGCCCACGCCGAGCAGCTGCGGCATCGGGGCCGGGTACCAGGCGCCGAAGACCAGCACCGACAGCAGCGCGACGACCGCGAGGCAGGCGAGCAGGTGCAGCGCCGCCGCACGCAGTCGCTCCCTGAATCCGCCCCCCGCGGCCACGACGGGCGGAGGCGGCGGCAGCGGCAGCGACAGCCCGGCGATCATCGGGCGCGTCTGCGCGCCCTGGGGCGACTCGTCGCTGCGATCGATGACGACACGGCGGAGCATGGTGGTCGGTGCGTCAGGAGGGGTGGAGGAGCGCTGATTCTAGGATCGGGCCCCGACGCAGCAGCGCCTCACCGACGAACGGCCGGCACAGCGGTCGCGACCGGCCGCGCGCATGCGCGGATGAGACGGCGGCGTCAGTGTCCGCGCGGCTCGGCGCGCAGCGGGCCGCCGAAGGACGGCGCGGGCACGACCGCGCGCGGCTGGTTGATGAAGCTCAGCACGAAGCTCGCCGCCACACATTCCGCGCCGGCCATGATCAGCGCCGCAGCGGGAATCGCGGCGCGCATCGTGACCGTGGGGTCCAGCCCGGAGAGGCCGGCGTTCGTCCACTGGAACACCGACAGCAGGCCGGAGCCGACGCCGACGGTCATCAGGCCGAGCCCGCCGAGCACCCCGCGCTCGAGGGTGAACCCTGCCATCAGCGCCCGGTACCCCGGGCCCCGCGGCAGGTGCCCGGCGGCCACGCCCACCGCCTGGGTGATGCACGCGAGCAGACACATCTGCAGCCCGAGGATCGATGCCGTCGCCGAGTAGAGCAGCGTGTGGATGTCGAAGCCCACGCTGCCGATCCGCACCGGGCCCAGGGTGAGCACGACCGAGACGAGCGAGCCGGCGAACAGCAGCGCGAGACCCGGATACAGCAGCAGCCAGCGCGGGCTGAACATCAGCAGCAGCCGCAGGTGCCGCCAGCCGTCTCGCCAGCTGCGCAGATGGGGCGGCCGGTCGCGGCCATCCTTGGCCAGCCGCGTCGGCACCTCCTCGATCCTCAGACCGGCCAGGCCCGCGCGCATCACCATCTCGCTGGCGAACTCCATGCCGGGCGAGGTCAGCCCGAGCGCGAGGATCGCTTCGCGGTCGAACGCCCGCAGGCCGCAGTGGAAGTCCCCGATGCGGACCGGGAACAGCAGGCGCCCGATGAACGAGAGCACCGGGTTGCCCAGCCAGCGATGCAGGCGGGGCATCGCACCTTCGGCGATGCCGCCGGAGAACCGGTTGCCCATCACGAGCTGCGCGCCGGCCCTCAGCCGCTCGACGAAGCCGTCGAGCGACGCGAAGTCGTAGCTGTCGTCGGCGTCGCCCATCACGACCCAGCGACCGCGGGCCGCCCGCAGCCCGCCCGCGATCGCCGCGCCGTAGCCGCGGTCGGCGACATGCACGACGCGCGCGCCGGCGGCGAGGGCGAGTTCGGGGGAGCGGTCGCTCGAACCGTTGTCGGCGACGATCACCTCGCCGTCGATCCCGGCCCGCAGGAAGAACGCCTGCGCCTTGGCCACGCAGGCGACGACGGTCCGCGCCTCGTTGAGGCACGGCATGACCACGGACAGGGTCGGCGTCGGCGTCGGCGACGCGCGCATGGCGGACGCGGCGCGGCTGCCCGCGCCCGTCACTGCCACCGCATCGGTCTCGACCATCGACGACTCTCCTGGATCGCCGCAAGTCTGTCCGAGCAGCGTGGCCGCACGCGCTGTCGGCCGATGACCGGACCGGGGCCCGGGCCGAATGGCCGGTCGGCCGGACTCAACGACGGGCATCGGGGGCGGCGGGCGCCGCGAACGCCCCGAACGCGAGCGACGCGCCGAAGCCCGACAGGTGGTGGGGATCGCGGTACAGCGGATCGGCCGCGGCGGTGTGCCCGTCGAAGCAGTCCCGCGCCCCGCAGCCCGCGGCGGCGAGCACGCCAGGTTCGTCGAACACGTCCACGCCCTCGAGCACGTCGAGCCGCCGCACGAACGCGTCGACCCGCGAGTCCAGCCTCCCCGACACGGGACGCACGGCATCGAGGCGATCGCGCAGCGCGGCCCGGATCGGCGGGACCGAGAGCGTCGCGCGGGGCGCGAAGATCACCGTGCGCACGCCCGCACCGTGCCCCGTCCCGATCATGCGCACGAAGCCCTCGAGATCGTCGTCGAGCCGGCTCGCGTCACCGTGCGACGCGTGGCCGAACTGGTCGACGACCACGATCACGCGATCGAAGCGCCCCGCGGCGAGGGCCTCGCCGAGCGCGTGCCGGGCCCGTCCGCAAGCGCCCTGCGCGACGGCGTCGTGGCTGCGCACGAAGCCGCATCCGTTGACCGAGAGCTGCCACGCGTCGAGCCGCTCGGCGCGCGCATGGCGCAGGAACTCGGCGCTGTAGTCCGAGCTGTGCGAGTCGCCGACGAGCAGCACGCGGCGTGCCCCCGGCCCGCCGTCGTGGACATGGCACGGGCCCGCACCGTCGGTCGCGCAGCGCGCGCCCCCCACGGCGAGCGGCTCGGTGAACGGCGACGCGGCCTTCTCGTGGTAGTCCGCGGGCAGGTGCGGCGGCGGCGTCCGACCCGCGATGCCGCGGGTCGTGTGTCCGTAGAGACCGACCGCGACCAGCAGCACGGCCGCCGACGCGAGCAGGCCGACGAAGCGGGCCCGCGGCCAGCGCACCGCATCGCGCAGCGGGCGCTCGACCCAGCGCAGGCTGAGCCAGCCGAGCACGACGGCCGACGCGGCCAGCATCGCCATGACCCCGCCCGGGAGCGGCTCCGGGCTGCGGTGCCGGGCCAGCGCAAACAGCGGCTGGTGCCACAGGTACACGCCGTAGCTGATGGCGCCCAGCCACGCCAATGCGGGATGCCCGAGCAGGCGGCCGACCGCGGTCGACCCGCTCGCCGATGCGATCACCAGCGCCGTGCCCAGCGTGGGCAGCAGCATCGGTACGCCGGGCACCGGCGTGTCGGCGTCGAAGGCCAGCACCGCGCCGATGATCATCACGAGGCCCGCGGCGGCAAGCGCCTCCCGCAGCGCACCGGGTACCGGTCGCGGCAAGGTGCCGCCGGGCAGCGCCAGCGCGAGCACCGCCCCGAGCAGCAGCTCCCAGGCCCGGGTGGGCAGCAGGTAGAACGCGAAGGCCGGATCGGTGACGGCGGTGGCCTGCGCGAGCAGCAGGCTCGCCAGCGCGATCGCCGACAGCGCGACCGCGGCCGGCGCACGCCCGAAGCGCCACAGCAGCCCCAGCACGATCGGAAAGACGAGGTAGAACTGCTCCTCGACACCCAGGCTCCACGCATGGAGCATCGGCTTGAGCTCCGAGGCCGCGTCGAAATACCCGCTCTTGAGCCAGAAGTAGACGTTCGCCGACAGCGCCGGCACCGCCACCAGGCTCTGGGCATGGACCCGCAGGTCGTCGGGCGGCAGCCACATCCAGGCGAACGGCAGCGTCGCCAGCATCACCACGAACAGCGCGGGCAGGATGCGGCGCGCCCGGCGCTCGAAGAACGCACCGAACGAGAAGCGGTGCGCATCGCGCTCGGCGGCGATGATCGAGGTGATGAGGAAGCCGCTGATCACGAAGAACACGTCGACGCCGACGAAGCCGCCGGACAGCCCTGGCAGACCTGCATGGAAGGCGACGACCGGCGCGATCGCGAGCGCGCGC
>JAIYAG010000148.1 GCA_027489195.1 Burkholderiales bacterium
CTTAGCCACGTCATTTGGATCTCGTCTCCAACCGCGCCGCCGGGCAGGCTCAGAAGAAGACCAGCCACCTATTTTTTAGCTTCCAGGCAAGTGACCCGCCCGGTCGCGATCCGATGTGAATGACGCTGCAGTCCCTTGCGGGACCCGGCCCATCGGCAGACCGGTGCAGCGGCTCACGCCTTAAGCGGCGAGAGCGAAACGCTCGTCGTTGGCGTTTGAAGTTTTCTCGGGGATTTACGAGACCACGAGAGTGCTCGGCATGCACTGAGACGCTTCACTACCCACGTCGAAACCAGGTCGGCCCCGGTGTTCAGGGAGGAAGTATAGGCGCTTCGCCGGGATTTCAAGGGGGACAGGCCCGGCGACCCTTCAGCCGCGCCGCGCCGACCGACGCGCGGTCCCCGCCAAGCTTCGGCAGCCCGGCTGGATCGCGATCCCGAATCGATGGATCATGCAGCCCCATCGACCTCGACCGGACTCCCCATGGGCATCGTGCTGACGCAGCGGATCACCGGCCCGGCGGCCTGGACGGGGCAGGCGCTCGACGGCGACGATTCCTGGGTGCATCCGCTCTCGGATGCGGCGATCGCCTCGCTCGACGCGGCACTTCGCGCGGTGCAGTCACGCGGCCTGGCGTTCCCGGACTTCGGCGCCGATGACTTCCCGATCGATGCCGCGCTCGCCGCCGAGCTCGCCCGCCATGCCTACGAGCTGGAGAACGGCCGCGGCTTCCTGCTGCTGCGGGGCCTGCCGGTGGCGCGCTACTCGGACGCCGAGCTCGATTGCCTGTACTACGGCCTGGGCCTGCACCTGGGCAGGCCGGTGCGCCAGAACCCCAAAGGGGAACTGCTCGCGGTGGTGGCCGCGGTGGGCGACCCGAAGGACAAGTCGACCCGGGTCTACCAGACGAACAACTACCTGCCGTACCACGGCGACCTGTCGGACGTGGTGGGCCTGCTGAGCGTGCGACAGGCGAAGGCGGGCGGGGTCAGCAGCCTGGTGAGCGTGGCGGCGGTCTACAACGCCATGCTCGAGCGGCACCCGGAATACCTCGGCCTGCTGTACCGCCCCTGGTGGTTCGCGCACCTCGGCGAGCCGGAACCGACGGCCTCGCCGATCTTCAGCATCAACGAGGGCAAGCTCAGCTGCCGCTACCTGCGCCAGTACATCGAGCTCGGCCACGAACTGCGCAGCGCGCCGCTCTCGCGCGTCGAGCTCGAGGCACTCGATGCCTTCGACGCCATCCTGCTGGACCCGTCGATCCGCCTGGACATGATGCTCGAGCCCGGCGACATCCAGTTCGCCAACAACTACGCGGTGCTGCACTCGCGCACCGGCTTCGAGGACTTCGACGAACCGCAGCGACGCCGCCGCCTGCTGCGCCTGTGGCTGAAGATGCCGAACGCGCGAACGCTCGCGCCCGACTTCCCGGGCCGCAACGGGTTTCCGGCACCGGCCGAGGCCGCATGATCCAGGCCGTCCGGCGCACGCCGCGCTGAACGGCCCGCGGTCCGCCCGACGCGGAATCCCACCCGCCGACGAGCGTGTCCCGCCCGGATCGGCTATGTTCGGCCGCATCCGGATCCGACCACGACAGAGGAGACACGCATGACCCAGGACCTGATCGAGACCGTCGACGCGGGCATCGCCACGCTGACGCTGAACCGCCCCGATTCGCGCAATGCGCTGTCGCGCCCGATGATGATCGGGCTCGCCGAGGCGCTGCAGCGCCTTGCGCTCGACCCGGCAATCCGCGCGGTGGTGCTCACCGGTGCGGGCCGCGCGTTCTGCTCGGGCGGCGACGTCAAGGGCTTCGCTCAGCGCGCCGGCGGCGCACCGGCCGACGAGCCGAGCTTCGATGCCAAGGTCACCGACCTGCGCGCGCGCATGGAGGCCGTCCGCTGGCTGCACGAGATGCCCAAGCCGACGCTCGCGGTGATCCCCGGCCCGGCGGCCGGCGCGGGCCTGTCGCTCGCGCTCGCCTGCGACCTTCGGATCGCGGCCGACGACGCCAAGTTCACCACCGCGTTCTCGAAGATCGGCGTCTCGGGCGACTTCGGCGGCAGCTACTTCCTGAGCCACCTGGTGGGCGCCTCGAAGGCCCGCGAGCTGTACTTCACCGGCCGCGTGGTGCAGGCCGAGGAGGCGCTGCGCATCGGCATGATCGACCGCACGGCACCGTACGAGCAGCTCGCCGCGGCCGCGACCGCCTACGCGAAGGAGCTGGCCGCGCTGCCCACCGTGGCGGTCGGCTACATGAAGCGCAACCTCAACGTCGCGCAGCGCGGCTCGCTCGCCGAGACGCTCGACTCGGAGGCGATCCACATGATCCGCACCTTCGAGACGGGCGACCACAAGAGCGCGGCGAAGGCCTTCGTCGAGAAGCGCCCGCCGAGCTTCCAGGGGCGCTGAGCGAGACGGCGCGGGTCGGTCCGCCGGCCTGCACCTCGGCGCGCCATCCCGGCGCGCGCCGCGCTCAGCGCCGGCCGCGCCCGTGCCGGTTGATCTCGTCGACCTGCCCGTTCAGCGTCCAGAAGTCGTAGAGCCAGCCGACCAGGAAGAGGCCGCCGGTCAGCAGCCACACGATGCCGCTGACCCACTTGCCCAGGTAGAACCGGTGCAGGCCGAACACGCCGAGGAAGGTCTGCAGCAGCCAGGCGACGCTGTAGTCGACGCGGCCGGCCGCATAGCGCCGGTCTGCGCTGCGGTCCATGCCCGGGATCAGGAACAGGTCGATCAGCCAGCCGATGCCGAGCAGCCCGAGCGTGAAGAACCAGATCGTGCCGGTCACCGGCTTGCCGTAGTAGAAGCGGTGCGCGCCGGTGAATCCGAAGATCCACAGCGCGTAGCCGATGGTCTTGCGATGGGTGTCGTTCAGCAGGGTGTCCATCGGCGGGCTCACTTGAGGGTGAAGTCGGCGCGGCGCGGCGGCAGCTTGCCGTCGTCGTCGGCGATGCGCGGGGCGAGCAGGTAGAGGCGCTCGTTGGGAATGCCGCGCTGGTCGCGCAGATAGTCCCGCGCGGCCTGCGCGCGCTGCTGCGCGACCTGCTTGACCTCCTCGGTGGCGACCGCGGCATGCTCGAGCAGCAGCCGCTCGAGATCCTCGGGCGGAGGCACCTTGCCGGCGCTGCCCGCATCGAGCTTCGCATCGCGCCAGGCGCGCTCGAGCAGCACCGGGCGCTCGGCCGCATCGAGCACGAGCTCGGCGATCGGCGGCAGCTCCGCGCTCGGCGTGGCGCGGCGCATCTGCGCGAGCTTCGCGCTCTTGAGCGAGCGCTCCAGGCGCGCGTGCTGCAATGCGTCGCGGTCGGCCTTCGGGTCGCCGACGCCGGCGATCTCGATCGACAGCTCGGGCCGCTGCGCGAGGGCGGTCGACAGCGTGTCGAGCCGCTTGCGGTCCTCGTCGTCGAGGGCGGTCGCGCCCGCGGCGAACTCGATGTGGCTCAGCTCGCCGGGATCGCTGCCACCGAGCGAAGCCAGAAACGTGAACGGCGAGCTCACGACCTTGACGATCAGGTTGCCGATCGCGCGCCACAGCAGGCCGCCGACCGAGAACTGCGGGTCGGAGATCGTGCCGGAGATCGGCAGGTCGAGGTCGATGTTGCCGTTGCGGTCCTTGAGCAGCGACACCGCGAAGCGCACCGGCAGGCTGGTCGCATCGGGGCTGTCGATCTTCTCGCCGAAGGTCAGCTGGTTGATCGTCAGCTTGTTCTCGGCCGCCAGCCGGTCGCCCTCGATGCGGTAGCGCACGTCCGCGGTCAGCTTGCCCTTCTCGATCGCGTAGCCGGCCCAGCGGCCCGAGTACGGGCTCAGCTTGGGCAGGTCGAAGCCGCGGGCGACCGCGCGCAGGTCGATGAAGCTCGTCGGCGCCAGCGGATTGATCTTGCCGGTGATCTCGAGCGGGGTGTCGTCGTCGACGCGGCCGGTGACCAGCACGTCCGAGGGCTCGATGCGGTCGCTGGCGATCGCCTCGATCGAGCCGACGAGCTGCGTCAGGTTCGCGGTGTAGTTCGGGCGGATGAACAGGTCGGTGAAGTTCACGTTGCCGCTGGCGATCCGCACGGTGCCGATCCGGATCGTCGGTCGCGGACCCGCGGCGACGGCGGCGGCCGGCAGGCGAGCGGTGCTCGCGGTGCCCGCGGGGCCCGCTGCCCCCGATGTCCCCGCGGCCGCCGCGGGGCCGCGCTCGATGCCACCCGGTCCGCTCGCCGCAGGGGCCGCGGTCAGCGAGCGGGGCGCCGCGCCGCGCTCGCGGCCCGGGTCGGCCAGGATCTCCGACAGGTTGATCCGCCCCTCGGGCGACAGGATGATCCGCGCATAGAAGTCGACGAAGGCGACCGCACCGATCTCGATCAGGCTGTCGGCCGGCCGCCCGGTCCGCCAGTCGACCTTGACCGAGGGCAGCGCGAGCGCCGTCCAGCGCAGGAAGTCGTCGCTCGAGACGCGGTCGATCGCGCGGAAGTCGTTGGCCGAGAACTCGCCGTCGAAGCCGATGCGCGCGATGCCGCCGTCGCGGTCGCCGGTGAGGCGCAGCCGTCCGTTGCTCCAGAGCTGCCCGCTGGCCAGCGTGAGGTTCACGTAGGGCGCGATGTAGGGCTCGATGTTCGTGATGCCGAACTGCGCCAGGCGCACCTGGGCGTCGAGCTGCAGCGGCACCGGGCGCAGCGAGCCGCGTGCCGACAGCCTCGAGCCGTCGGCGAGCGCGACCGCGGCTTCGAACGGCATCGCCTGGCTCGGATCGGTGCCGACGTTGGACGCCTTCGCGTTCAGCGTGAGCCTGGGCAGCTTGCTCGCCTTGGGGATCGCCGCATCGTCGTAGTCGACCTCGAGCGCGGTGACCTCGACCTGGGCGGCACGGACCGAC
>JAIYAG010000293.1 GCA_027489195.1 Burkholderiales bacterium
ATCGGCAGGCGCGGACGGCGCGGCAAGTGCGTGCACCCAGTGCACCGCCCGGGCCGATCCGCTCAGCGGCCGCCCGCGACGACGCCGTCGGAGATCTCGCGGGCCAGCGACCGCAGCAGCGGCACGTGCCGCGCCCGGATCTCGGCGAGCGGGACCACGTCCCGCATGAAGACGAGGTTCACCGCGGCGACCGCGTCCGGGCCGTCGAAGACGGGGCAGGCGATCGCGGTGACGTCGGACTGGCTCGCCCATTCGCCGGTGTTGAGCGCGTAGCCGCGCCGGCGGGTCTCGGCGAGCAGCCTGGCGATGCGGCGGGTATCGCGGGCGAGTGCGCCGTGCGCATCATCGCGGGCCCGCAGCATCGCGAGCGTGGCCTCGCGCGCGGTCTCGCCGCAATGGGCGAGCCAGGCTCGGCCGAGCGAGGACACCAGCATCGGGATGCGCACGCCGATCATCGCGCGGTGCTGCGACAGCATGCTCTGCCGATGGGTCGACTCGCGCACGACCATGTCGCAGCCGTCGGGCGTCGCCAGGTCGCTCGGCCACGACAGCGCGCGCAGGTGGGCCCGCATCGCGGGCGCGGCGACCGTGTCGATCCAGTCGCCGCCGACGTAGCCCTCGGCGAGCCGCCGGACCTCGAAGGTCAGCGCGTACGTGCCGCCGTCGTCGCGGTGATCGACGAGGCCCTCGGCCTTGAGCGTCTCGAGCAGCCGCTTGACGGTGGTCCGGTGGATGCCGGTCGCGCGCGCCACCTCGAGCACGCTGCCGATGCCGCCCGCCATGCCGTTCATCGCGCGGATGACCGCGAGCCCCCGGGTGAGGCCGCGGACCTCCTTGTACTGCGACGGTTCGGCCGCGACGGTGCGCGTCATGGTGTCCGGCTCCGATCTGTGCACTGGGTGCACCGAGTGTACGCCGGACGGCGCAGCCCCGAGAATCCGCCGGCGTCGGGCCGTCCCCGGGCCGCGCCCACGACCGACATCCCCAGGAGGAGACCCGATGAACCCAACCCGCCGCGCGCGAGTTCGTCGCGGCGCTGAAGTCGCCGCAGGTCAAGGAAAGGTTCAACCTCACCGGCGACCCGTATGCTGCGGATGCGGCCGAACTCGCCGCCCGCATCCGGCGCGACGTCGACGTCTACGGCGCCGTGATCACCGCCACCGTGAAGTGACCCGCCCGGAGCTCCGACCATGACCACAGCGATCGACTTCGAGACCGACGTCCTGGTCGTCGGCTCCGGCCCCACCGGCGCGACCGCCGCGCTCGCGCTCGCCACCTGCGGCGTGCGCGTGCACCTGGCGTCCAAGTGGAACTGGCTCGCCAACACGCCGCGCGCGCACATCACCAACACCCGCACGGTGGAGGTGCTGCGCGACCTCGGCGTCGAGGCCGAGGCCCGCAAGCACGCCACGCCCTGGGAATGGATGGGCGAGACCCTGTGGACGACGAGCTTCGCCGGCCCGGAGATCGCGCGGCTGCGCACCTGGGGCACCGGCGAGGAGCGGGTCGGCGACTACCTGCAGCAGAGCCCGTGCTCGATGCTCGACATCCCGCAGACCTTCATGGAGCCGGTGCTGGTCCACGAGGCGGCCTCGCGCGGTGCGTCGATCGCGATGAACACCGAATACCTGTCGCACGAGCAGGACGCCGACGGCGTGACGGTGGCGCTGCGCGACCGGCTCTCGGGCCGCGAGTACGCGGTGCGCGCGAAGTACCTGATCGGCGCCGACGGGGCGCGCTCCAAGGTGCTCGAGGACCTCGGCCTCGAGCTCGAGGGGCACGTGGCGCGCGCGGGCACGCACTACACGCTGTTCAAGGCCGACCTGTCGCGCTTCGTCGCGCACCGCCCGAGCATCCTGTACTGGATCGTCACGCCCGACGCGAGCTTCGGCGAGATCGGCCAGGGCCTGCTGCGCGCGATCAAGCCCTGGAGCCAGTGGATCGCGGGCTGGGGCTTCGACAAGGACGCCGGCGAGCCGCAGTACACCGATGCGGAACTGAAGCGCCGCATCCACATCCTGATCGGCGACGACAGCGTGCCGATCGAGATCGAGTCGCGGATGGTCTGGTACGTGAACCAGCAGTACGCGACGACCTACTCGAAGGGCCGCGTGTTCTGCGGTGGCGACGCGGTGCACCGGCATCCGCCGTCGAGCGGGCTCGGCTCGAACACCTGCATCCAGGACGCCTTCAACCTCGCCTGGAAGCTCGCCTGGGTGGTGAAGGGATGGGCGGGACCGAAGCTGCTCGAGTCGTATTCGCTCGAGCGTGCGCCGGTCGGCCGGCAGGTCGTGATGCGCGCGAACCAGTCGCGGCTGGACTACGCGCCGCTGAACCGCGCGTTCCGCGACCTCGACGCGCCGAACCCGGTCGAGGCCGGGCTCGCCAAGCTCGCCGACCCCGGGCCCGACGGCGTCGCACGACGGGCGGCGCTGGCCGAGGCGCTGCAGCTCAAGAACACGGAGTTCAACGCGCTCGGCACCGAGACCAACCAGCGCTGCGTGTCGGACGCGGTGATCCCGGAGGCGGGCTCCGGCGACGAGGTGTGGGCGCGCGATCCGGGCCTGCACGCGCAGGCGACGACCCGCCCCGGCGCGAAGCTGCCGCACGTCTGGCTGGTGGGCGCCGACGGGCACCGGATCTCGACGCTCGACGTCATCGGGCGGGGCCTGTTCACGCTGGTGACCGGGCTCGCGGGCCGGGCCTGGGTCGACGCGGCGCAGGCGCTCGACGAGCCGGGCCTGAGGACCGTCGTGATCGGCGCGCCGGGGGCGCTGGACGCGTACTACGCCTGGCACCGCGTCCGCGAGATCGACGAGGCGGGCGCGCTGCTGGTGCGGCCCGACGGCGTCGTCGCATGGCGGCACGCCGGCGCGCTCGGGGACTCGGCCGCTGCGCAGGCGCTGCTCGGTCGGGCGCTGGCACGGGTGCTCGACCGGCGTGCAGTACCATCGACGCCCCCGTCCGCACCGCCCGCGCCATGAAGATCGTCCGCATCGTCGAATCGACCCGCCCCATCCAGTCCGACATCCGCAACGCGTACATCGACTTCTCGAAGATGACG
>JAIYAG010000284.1 GCA_027489195.1 Burkholderiales bacterium
CCATCAGCGCGGCGATCACGTACGCGGCGAGGACACCGAACCAGAAGTTCTTCGCCAGCGCGGCGCGCACCGCGTACTCGGCCTGCTCGGTGGCACGCTGTGCCGGCTCCAGGCCGCGGGTCCAGGCCGAGAACGCGCGCGACTCGAGCATCGCGAACAGCGGGTAGCCGAGCGCGACGAAGCCGCCCCACAGCGCCGTGACCAGCGGCCAGTCGCGCGGCCACGACGGCGCGGCGAAGCCGCCGAACACATAGGCGGCGAGCGGGAACAGGCCGACGAACAGGTGGACGATCAGCGCGGCCGCATTGAACTCGGCGCTGCCGAACTGCCAGCCGCGACGCTCGGACCAGCGGACGGCGGCCGCGGAGCGGGCGGAAGCGCCCGGAAGGGAGATCGACGATGGGTTCATGCGTTCACCAAGGATGTAGGGGGCCCGGCCACTGTGCGCCGCAGTGCCCTCCGTCCGGCCCATAGGCGAGCGTGGCAGTCGGGCTTGACGGGCCGGCCGTCGGGGTTTCGAGACGCCCGACGCTCAGATCGGCAGCGCCGTCTCGTACTTCACCTCGCGCAGCACGACGTTCGTGCGGATGCTGGCCACGCCCGGGATGCGGAACACCACCTCGTGCAGGAACCGGTCGTAGGCCTTCATGTCGGGCACCACGACCTTGATCAGGTAGTCGGCCTCGCCGGTGATGCCGTGGCACTCGATGATCTCCGGGCAGGCCCGCACCTGCCGCTCGAAGCCGTCGACCACGCCCTCGACATGCCGCTCGAGCGACACGTTGGCCAGCACGCACGCATGCAGCCCGAGCTTCTCGCGGTCCAGCAGCGCGGCCCAGCGCCGGATCACGCCGCGCTCCTGCAGCTCGCGGATCCGCCGCCAGACGGGCGTCGGGCTCAGCCCCACCCGTTCGGCCAGCTCCTGCTGCGACAGCCGCGTGTCCTGCTGCAGCTCGCGCAGGATGGCGCGCGACGCACGATCGAGAGATTCGTTCTCCATATCCTCATTCCTTCGAAACGATCGTCTCGATCCTAGGCGATCCGAGGCGTTCTGAGCAGACCTTTTTCGCCTGAGGGGCCGCAGACTCGTTCGACCATCTTTCCGAGGAGCCCGCGATGGCCGCCCACCTCCTGCCGAACGCCGGCTACGCGCTGGCCGACAGCCTCCGGGCCGATGCCGGCACGGTCTTCCTGACCGGCACGCAGGCCCTGGTCCGGCTGCCGCTGATGCAGCGCGCGCTCGATGCCCGGCGCGGCTGGGCCACCGCCGGTTTCGTGTCGGGCTACCGGGGCAGCCCGCTCGGCATGGTCGACCAGCAGATGTGGAAGGCCGGGGCGCTGCTGAAGGCCGCGGGCGTCGAATTCCTGCCCGCGATCAACGAGGACCTGGCCGCCACCGCCTGCCTCGGCACGCAGCGCGTCGCGCTCGATGCCCAGCGCACCGCCGAGGGCGTCTTCGCGATGTGGTACGGCAAGGGCCCGGGCGTGGACCGCGCGGGCGACGCGCTCAAGCACGGCCACGTCTTCGGCTCGAGTGCGCGGGGCGGCGTGCTGGTGGTCGCCGGCGACGACCACGGCTGCGTGTCGTCGTCGATGCCGCATCAGTCGGACCTGGCGATGCAGGCCTGGTCGATGCCGGTGCTGCATCCGGCCAACGTCGCCGAGTACCTCGAGTTCGGGCTGTACGGCTGGGCGCTGTCGCGCTTCTCGGGCGCCTGGGTCGGGTTCAAGGCGGTGAGCGAGGTGGTCGAGTCGGCGATGACCGTCGACCTCGACCGCGTCGCCTGCGACTTCGAGGATCCGGTGGACTTCGCCCCGCCCCCGGAGATCGGCCCGCTGCACGTGCGCGCGGTCGACCTGCCCTCGCTGGCGCTCGAGGCGCGGCTCGCCGCCAAGCTCGATGCGGTGCGCGCCTTCGCACGGCTCAATTCGATCGACCGCCACGTGGTCGCCTCGCCCCGGGCCACGCTCGGCATCGTCACCGTCGGCAAGGCGCACTTCGACTTCATGGAGGTGCTGCGGCGCCTGGCGCTCGACCCGGACGCGCTGGCCGCCGCCGGCGTGCGCGTCTACAAGGTCGGCCTGGTGTACCCGCTCGAGCCGACGCGGATCCTCGAGTTCGCGCAGGGGCTCGAGGAGCTGCTGGTCATCGAGGAGAAGGCACCGGTCGTCGAGCGCCAGATCAAGGAGCTGCTCTATCCGCTGCCCGATGCGCAGCGCCCGCGCATCGCCGGCAAGACCGCGCCCGACGGCACGCCGCTGCTGTCGGCGCTCGGCGAGCTGCGGCCCTCGCGGGTGATGCCGGTGGTGGCCGAGTGGCTCGCGCGCCTGAACCCGATGCTCGACCGGCGTGCGCTGGTGGTGGACTTCACCACGCCCGTGCTGCCCTCGAACGAGGCCGACGCGGTGCGGCGCCAGCCCTACTTCTGCTCGGGCTGCCCGCACAACCGCTCGACCGTCGTGCCCGAGGGCTCGCGTGCACTCGCCGGCATCGGCTGCCACTTCATGGCGAGCTGGATGGACCGCGGCACCGCCGGCCTGATCCAGATGGGCGGCGAGGGCGTGGACTGGGCCGCGGCCTCGCGCTTCACCACCGAGCCGCACGTGTTCCAGAACCTCGGCGACGGCACCTACTACCACTCGGGCTACCTCGCGATCCGGCAGGCCGTGGCGGCCAAGGCCCGCATCACCTACAAAATTTTGTTCAACGACGCGGTGGCCATGACGGGCGGGCAACCGGTCGATGGCGTGATCAGCGTGGACGCCATCGCTCGCCAGGTCGAGAGCGAGGGCGTGTTGGCGCTGGCCATCGTGAGCGATGACATCGCCAAATTCAACGCGATCAAAAACCGCTTTCCGGCCATTGCCACCTTCCACCCCCGCGAAGAACTGGACACGTTGCAGCGCCGCTTGCGCGAGGTGACGGGCGTGTCGGTGCTGATTTACGAGCAGACCTGCGCCGCCGAAAAACGCCGCCGCCGCAAGAAGGGCGAGATGG
>JAIYAG010000185.1 GCA_027489195.1 Burkholderiales bacterium
GTTCGGCCCGAAGATGCTGGTGATCGCGCGGCGCGGGATGTCGAGGTCGAAGCCCTCGTACAGCGGCGCGTCGCCGAAGGACTTGGACAGCCCGCGGATGGTGATCTGCGCGCGCGCCGCGGGCGGCAGCGTCGCGTCGACCGGCGTCGCGGGCGTCACGGACGGGTCGACGGGCAGCGCGCTCATGCCCGGCCGCTCCAGTGGACGATGCGCTTGTCGAGCAGCAGGAAGCCGACGTTGAGCAGGTAGCCGAGCACGCCGGCCGCGAGGATCGACGCGTACATGTCCTTCACGTTGAGCACCTGCTGCGCGTTGATGATCCGGTGTCCCAGGCCGTTCTCCGACCCGATGAACATCTCGGCCACCACCACGATCACCAGCGCGAGGCTGATGCCGCTCCTCAGCCCCACGAAGGTCTGCGACAGGCTCTCCCACAGCAGCACGTCGCGGAAGATGCGCCAGGGCGAGGCCCCCATCACCGAGGCCGCCATGATCCGCGTGCGCTTGGCGTTCATCACGCCGTAGGCGCTGTTGAACATCACCACCAGCACCGCGGCGAACGCCGAGATCGCCACCTTGTTGAAGTCGCTGATGCCGAAGAACAGCATGAACAGCGGGATCAGCGCGCTCGACGGCGTGGAGCGGAAGAAGTCGACCAGGAACTCCACGCTGCGGTAGAGCGGCTCGGAGGCGCCCAGCGCCACGCCCAGCGGCACGCCGATCACCGTCGCGATCGCGAAGGCCTGGGCGGTGCGCGACAGCGTCGCCAGGAAGTCGGCTCCCATCGTGCCGCCGACCGTCGCGTTCCACAGGTGCGTGAGCGTGACGCCCGGCCCGGGCAGCAGGATGGGGTTGACCGCCTTGGACTGGACCAGCAGCGACCAGACCGCGATCAGCACCAGCGGCCCGATCAGGGGCAGCCAGGCGCGCGCCCGCGGACTCATGCCTTGAGCAGCAGCGGCTCGACCATCAGCCGACGCTCGAAGACCTTCTTCTCGGCGAACAGGTCGAAGAGCTTCTGCATCGCGACGGTGTCGGCCGGCGTCATCTCGTTGAACATCTTGTAGCCCGACAGCGGCACCTCGGGAATCAGGTCGCCGTCGACCGCGGTGTAGCCCTTGAGGTACTGGTTGGCCTCGACGCCGGCCTTGCGGACGTAGTCGATGCCCTTGGCGTAGGCCTCGAGGAACCTCGGCACCGCGGGCCCGAGCTTCTGGATGGACTCGCTGCGCAGCGAGGCCGCGCCGCCGTGCCAGGGCGTGGCCGCGTCACCCAGCACGTACTTCGAGATCACCGCGGTCTCGAGGATGCGCGAGATGTTCTGGCGGCGGCCGATCACCGCGGTGGGCTCGAGCACGTAGGCCGCATCGAGCTGACCGGAGGCGAGCGAGGGCAGCAGCTGGCCGAGCGGCAGCTCGGTGACCTTCGGGTCGGGCACGCCGGCGCGCTCGAGGATCGCCTTGGCGAGCGTGATGTTGTTGATGCCGGGGCCGCAGGCGTAGCGCTTGCCGGCCAGGTCCTTCACCGTCTTCAGCGGGCTGTCCTTGGGCACCACGATGTGGTCGAGCACGTGGGTGGCGTTCGCGTAGTTGGTCGCGAAGAACTTCAGCAGCCCGGGCGCCTGCGCATCGCCGAGCGCCAGCGCCGTCGACGCCGTGCCGTTGGCCGAGCCGTCGATGCGCCCGGCGATCAGCGCCTCGACCACCTGGTTCGGACCAGCGAAGCGCACCGCCTCGACGTCGAGCCCCGCGTCCTTGAAGAAGCCGCGCTCCACCGCCGCGAAGAACGCCAGGCCGCCGGCAATCGGCCAGTAGCCGATGGCGAGCTTCGGACGGGCCTGGGCGATCGCCGGAGCGCCGAGGACAACGGTGCCGGCCGCCGCGGCCGCCCCGGTCAGCAGTCGCCTGCGCGTCCGGCCCACGGCCTCGGACCGGGTCGGGGTCGGGGTCGTCGTCGGGATCGAGGCGCCGTCGACCGGCACGTCCTGCTTCGGGCTGGGCATCGCGTTTTCCTGTGGTGAACGAAAAGTTCACTCGAAGATGCACGAAGCATGCCAAGCGTGAGGGCAGGGTGAGGCCGGGGCGGTGCTCCAGCGTGGTGCGGATGCTGCCACGCCGCGGGGCGCGGGCGCGGGCGCGGGCGTGGGCGTGGGCGTGGGCGTGGGCGCGGGCCGGCGCGGGCGGGCGGGGCAGGCGCGGGCCGGGGGCGCGCCCTGGTGCCTGGCTAGGTGGTGGCCCCGCGCCGCGCCCGGACCTTCGCCTCCAGCGTCTCGAGCGCGCGGTCGCGCATGCCGAGCTGGCGCAGGTGGGCGACGGTGTCGAACAGGTAGTCGCAGCCCCGGCCGAGCGGCCCGGCCGCCTCCGCCAGGTGATGCGCGACGGTCTCGACGTCCAGCCCCGGCGCGTAGCGGTCGTGCCCGCGGTTGGCCGCGAACGCGATCGCCGGCACCAGGCCGTCGGGCGTGCGGGCCTGCACCCACACCGGCCGGTACGACTTGGTGAACATCTCGCGCCGCCACAGCACGTCGAGCTCGGTGCGCTCGCTGCCGGGCTCGAGCCGGTAGACGACGCCGGCGCAGCTGCCGCCGGATTCGAGCGACAGCATCAGCCCCGGACGCTCCGGGGTGCCGCGCCCGGCGCGCACCCACAGGCAGAACCGCCGGTGCCAGCCGTGCACGCGGGCGACCCGGCGCTCGGCATGGTGGAAGGCCGGGTTCCAGATCAGCGAGCCGAAGGCGAAGACCCAGACGCGGCGCGGGTCCGGCGCCCGATCGAGCATGCCGTCGATCTCGGCGCGGCGTTCGTCGTCGGTCATGAACACGACGTCCGGGCCGAGGATGTCGCGGACCGACGCGTGCAGGGAGCCGTCGAGGATCGTGTCGCGGGTGAGTCGGAACGCGGCCATGTCGTCACCTGATTCTGCCACCGCCGAGCCGCGCGGCGGGGGACCGCTCAGCCGACGACGTGGATTTCCTCGATCCGCTGGTGGTGCATCAGCTCGCGCACGATGACGAGCGCCGCCGCGAAGTCGCCGCCCGGCGGCAGCGTGTCCTGCGAGACCGGGCGGCCGAGCGCGCGTGCGGCGAGCCGGTCGAAGACCCGCTCGATCGCGTCGAGGTCGAGGCGCGCGTCGACCCCGGGCGGGTGGCCGGCGGCCGCGGCGATCGCACGCAGCGCCGGGTCGGTGCTCCACAGTCGCGAGGTGCCGGCGATGCCTGCGGGCAGGCGCATCACCGCATCCTCGACGGTCTCGATCGCCGACTCGAGTCCGAGCGCGGTCGGCGCGCCGCGGGCGAAGTGACGTTCGACGAGCCGGCCCATGCCGGTGTCGAAGCGGATCGGCGGCTCGGGTTCGGCGGCCTCGCGCTCGCCGGCGAGGACGGTCAGGTGGCGCCCGCCGAGGTGAATCACCGCGATGCGCGCGTCGTCGGGCGATGCGGCGCGCGCCCGCGCCCAGGCGTGGCGCAGCACGGGTGCGCCGCTGTCGTCGTCGTGTCCGTCGGGAGCGACGCCTGCACCCGGATCGACCGCCATCCTCGGCCCCCCGGGCTCAGCGCAGCGCGCCGCGCGCCGGAGCGGCCACCCGCGGCCACAGCGGACGCGTGACGCGCGTGTGCGGCAGCACCGCCATGTCCATCGAGCCCGAGCCCGGCGCCGACACGTACAGGATCTCGCGCGCGATCGGCGCGAAGCCGGCATGGAAGTGCTGCGTCGACTTGGCGACCAGCAGGCGCGGCGTCAGCGGGTCGATGCCGGCGACCGTGAAGCAGTCCGGATGGAAGGTCTGGATCCGGTGGTCGTTGACCACCACATCGATCGCGCGCAGGTCGTCGGGTCCGGCGATGCGCAGCCACGCCATGCGTCCGAGCGGCGCCATCGCGCCGCCGAAGGGCTGCCAGCCTTCGGTCACGAGGCGCATCACCATCACGCGCACGTCGAGCGGGTCGCCCGAGCCGCGGCCGAGCTTGCCGCCGAGCCGCATGTCGAGGGTCGCGCCCACGCCGGCATCGAAGGCGAGCTGCGTGGCGATCGGATCCCACAGCGGCGACAGCGCCGCACCCCAGACCTTGCGCTCGATGAGCCGGCGCAGCAGGAAGGTCGAGTCGCCGGAAGCACCGATGCCCGGGTTGTCGGCGGTGTCGGCGAGCACGAAGGGCGCGTCGCCCGGCGGCGCGGCCAGCACGCGGTCGATCGCCGCGTCGATCGCGTAGAAGGGCGGCACGATCTGCTCGCGGGCCGCCCAGACCTCGTCGGCGAGCGCCGCCGCGTGCCGGCGCGCGAGCGCGAGGTCGCCGTCGGCGACCACCAGCGTGCGCGTGCCGACCTCGGGCGTGTCGCCCCAGGGAAAGCCGTGCGCGAGCGACACCGACAGCACGCCCGGCTCGCGCTCGGCGGCCCGCATGCCGGCGACGATCGCGATCATCGGCTCGGCGGTGGTCGGATAGATGCCGAGCATCGCGCAGTCGTGCAGCGCCATCACCGGACGGATGCGCCCCTCGAGCATCGCCTGCAGCAGGTCGAAGACCTCGGCCGCCCGCTCGGCGATGTCGACGTGCGGGTACTCCTTGAAGATCACCAGGATGTCGGCGCTCGCGACCTTGAGCTCGGTCAGGTGACAGTGCAGGTCGAGCTCGGCGGCGATCGGCACGTCGGGGCCGACCAGCTCGCGCACGCGGGCGAGCAGGTCGCCCTCCGCGTCCGGATAGCCGTCGGCGATCATCGCGCCGTGCAGGTTGAGCATCACCGCGTCGACCGGCATCGCCGCGCGCAGGTCGGCGAGGATCTCGTCGCGCAGCGCCTCGTGGACCGCGCGCGTCGTGTCGCCGGCCGGGGTGGCGAAGGCGGCCAGGCCCTCGGACACCGTCCAGCCGAGCGCACGCGCCCGCTCGCGCCAGACGATCAGCGGCACCGCGAACAGCGAGGGCTTGTCGCCATGGGCGCCGCCGCGCACCAGCATCGCGTCGCGGAACACGGACATGCCGGTGGGGATGGGCGAGAAGGAGTTGGTCTCGGTGCCGAGGCAGGCTGTGAAGATGCGGCGGGTCATGGGCGTGGGGCAGGGTCGTCGCGGGCGGGGCCGGGGGCGTCGATGCTCGGGCAGGATGCGGGCGGGCGCAAGCGCGGGTTCCGAGGGCGGACGGGGGCGGGGCCCTGCGCGGGCGCGAAGCCCGTCAGCCCGCGGCCGGCGCCAGGATCGCGTCGACCACCGCGCCCAGCCGCGCCGCCTCCGCGTCGCCGTCGAAGCGCGCGGCGATCGCGCGGCAGCGTGCGCCGACCGCGGCGTCGGCCAGCAGCGCGTGCAGCGCCGGCGCGAGGCGGCTCGGCCGACGGCTCGCGAAGCGGGCGACGCGGCCCGCGCCCAGCGCCTCGACGCGCGCGCCGTTGTCGAACTGGTCGTAGGCCCAGGGCACGACGAGCTGCGGCGTGCCCGCGCGCAGCGCCTCGGCCACGGTGCCGATGCCGCCGTGATGCACGAGGGCCGCCGCATGGGGCAGCAGCGTGGCCAGCGGCACGTAGCCGTGCCAGAGCGCGCCCTCGGGCAGCACCGCCGGCACCTGCGCGCGCTCGGGGGTGAGCAGCAGCGCGCGTCGCCCCGCCGCGCGCGTGGCCTCGAGCGCCGCCGCGAAGACCGCCGACGCATGGACCTGGCCCGTGCCCGCGGTGAAGACCACCGGCGGCGCGCCCGCATCGAGGAAGGCCCGGACCGGCTCGGGCAGCGCGTCCTGCGCGTCCGGGTCGTGCAGCACGAACGCGCCCGGGACGAGCGGCCGCGGCCAGTCGGGCAACACCGGCCCGAACCACGGCGGGAACAGCGTGACCGAGGCCTGCGCGACCGACTGCAGGTGCTCGATGAAGCGGGCGACCGGCGCCAGGCCGTGCGCACGCCGGTCCTCGTTCAGCGAGGGCAGCGCCGCCGCGTCGACCAGCTGCGCGTCGACCAGCCGCCAGAGCGCGCGCCGCGCCGACTGCGGCAGCCAGGCCGGGATCGACAGCGGGCCCATCGTCAGCGGGTCGTGAACCGTGCGCAGGTTGCTCGGCGCGAGGTAGGCGGCCACGACCCGCAGTGCCGGCCGGTGAGCGCGCGCGATCGCCGCGTGCGGCAGCGCGAGCGGATGCGCGACCAGCGTCGTCGGCCCGTCCATCGGCATCGCCAGCAGGTGCTCGAGCGCCTGGTTCAGCCCGCCGCGCGCGCCGCGCCACAGCAGGCCGAAGCCCTCGCGCGTGCGCCAGACCGCCGGGTCGCGCACCACCGCGAGGAACGCGTCGACCGTGCCCAGCGGCACGCAGGCCAGGCCCGCGCGCTCGACCTGCGGCGCATGGATCGCGTTGACCATCACCGTCGTGCGCACGCCGCGGGCCGCCACCGCGAGCGCCAGGCCGAGGAAGGGATGCAGGTCGCCCGAGGTGCCGGCGGTGGCGAAGACGACGTGCTGCGGCGGGAGGGAAGTCAACGCGGTGGGGCGGGCGGGCGTGGGGACCGCGGCGCGGCGCGATCAGGCCGCGAGGATACCGCCCGAAGGGTCGATCGCCCCGCGGCGCGGGCGTCCCGGGCACGATGTGGTCGAATGGAGTCCGGGCGCCTGCCCTGTTCCGCCTTCCCGAGGTCGCATCGAATGAGTGCCGGTCTGCCCCTGCTGATCCTGTCGATCCTGTCGGTCGTCGTCGTCGTGACCTGGAGCCTCAAGGGCGCCGGGGACAGCGGGCGGCGGCGGACCGTGGCCAGCGTCTGGGGCGTGCTGCTGGTCGCCTGCTGGGCCGCGGTGCTGGCGCTCGGGTCCGCCGACCCGCGTGCCGGCGGCGCGACGGTGCTGGCCTTCGTGGTAGCGCTGGCGGGGCTGTTCGTGCCCCAGATCCAGAAGTGGCTGACGCGCGGGCGCTGAGGACCGCACAGCCCCCGCTCGGGCGTCGGGCTTCAGAGAAAGCGGAGCATCAGCGCGACCGCGCCGAGGAAGCCCAGCCACATCGCGATCCGCAGCAGCCAGCCCGCGCCGGACGGCGGCGGCAGGCTGCCGTCGTCGCGAACCGCGGTCTGCGCGCCCATCAGCACATGGAGCAGGCTCTCGAAGACGCCCAGGCCGAGCGTGCGCGAGAGCGCCCCCAGGACCAGGCCGATGCCGGCGCCGAGGGCTGCGCAGCGGCCGACCGAGGGTCCGTCGGCGTCCATGAGCAGGATGCCGACGCCGACGCAGAGCCCGATCAGCGTACCTGCGAGCAGCCCCAGGATCGCGGTGAACGTGCGCGGCAGGTCCTCGGTCGTGTCGTCGGCCGAAGGGTCGGGGCGGCTCGGGCGTCGGGACATGGACGGCTCAGTCTCGCCGAGGGCCGAGGCCGGGTCGCACGCGCATCGACGTCACCGCGGCGACGGCCGTTGCGTCACCGATGCGGCACGCGTCGCGCACACCGCGTGCAGGGCCTGCAGCTCTTCGAGCGCATCGGGCGGGAAGCCGCGACGCCCGCCGCGCCGATCGACCAGCAGGTCCTGCATCACCTCGGACACCGTCGCCGGGTCGCCCCATGCGGCGCCGAGCCGGTTGAGCACGTGCGGGAAGCGCGTCGCCACCGTCTTCACCGACACGCCCGCGTCGCCGAGCTTCATCGCGACGCGCAGGGCGGTGAAGGACAGGGGCTGCGGATCGCTGCGCTGCCACCGCCGGGCCGGGCGGGGTGACAGGGCGGCCAGGGCGGGGGCGGCCGGGGTCGAAGCGGGCGCTGGGGCGAGACGAGACTGCATGGTGTTCGAGTCGTTCCTGGTCGTGTCGGATGACGTGCGGCGGGCGAGCGGCGGACGCCGGCGCCTCGGGGACGGTGGGTGCAAGGCCCGTGCCGACGCCAACTCCTTCACGCCGCCGCGGCATCCGACCCGTCGGCGGCCCCGGAACGCCTCGCGAGCTGACGCGAAGCGTCACTCCGGGTGACGCATCGCGTCACGGCGACGGCCGCGGCCCCGCGTGACAGGCGCCGCCGGCCCTGGCGTGACGCGACCGCTACCCCATCGGCGTGCACAGCTCGACCAGCGTGCCGTCCGGGCACCGGACGTACGACACGGTCTGCCCCCAGGGCTTGGTGGACGGCGCCGCGAGTTCCACCGCGCCCTGCATCAGGGCCACCGCGTGCGCGCCCACGACGTCCGGGGTCACCAGCCCGAGCTCGACACCCAGCGGCTGGGCCGACTCGCTGGCCGCGACGTGGCCGCCGGGGAAGTTCGCATGACCGAGTTCGTGTGCCGCGAAGGCCAGCGTCGTGTCGCCGGTCTCGAGCTCGCCGTACGTGCCGGAGTCGTGCAGGAACCGGCGCTTCAGCCCGAAGGCGCGTTCGTAGAACGCGAGCGACGCGGCCACGTCGGGCACGTAGATGATGGTGTAGCCGAACTTCATGAGGAACGCTCCCTCAGGGTTGTCGAAGGGTGTGCTGCCGGCGTGCGACGACGATCCGGGCGATGAGCTCGTACGGAATCGGTTCGGTCAGCGGGAAGCGCAGGTTGCCCTTCGGTCCCGCGTAGCGCGCGAGCAGCGGTGCGAGCGTCGGGTCGGTGACCGGCGGGTAAACGCCCACGTGCCGCGTGAACGCGGCGAAGTGGATCAGCACGCCGTGCTGGAAGAACGTCGGCATGCCGTAGCTGATACGCTCCTCGGCGTCCGGCGCGACCTCGCGCACCACCTGTCGGATCCGCTCGAGGATCGCGCGGATCTCGACCGGGAAGCCGGCGATGTACGCATCGACGCTGGCCGGGGTGCGCCGGGGTTCGGGCATCGTGTCAGGGCTCCGTGTTCATGCGCGATGCTCGACCACCCGCTTGAGCAGGCGATTGAGCCACGACAAGGCGATGACCGGCACCACCGCCGCCCACTGCACGCTGCCCCGGAAGCGCACCGACATCGCCAGCGCCGCGAGCACGGCGACCAGGAGCACCACCGAGCCGAGGAGGATCCGTCGCCGCTCGCCGCGAACGCCGACGAAGCCGGCCTCGGAGAAGAGCGTGGTGACGAGCCCGACCGCCGCGATGCCGATGAACAGACCCGACTCGCCCAGGGACCGGTAGCCCTCGAGCCACCACCACTGCCGCGTCAGCGCCGCCAGCCCACCCGCCGCCAGCCACAGGTTGGCGCCGACGATCAGGCGGTTGGCGGGTGCCGAGCGCCAGATCAGCACCGCCAGCTCGACCACGGCGAGACCGCCGCCGACCTTGAAGGCGAAGAGCAGCCGCTCGTCGCTCGGTGCGCCCTGCGAGAACGCCAGGGCCGCGAAGACGGCGAGCGCGACGAAGCCGAGCAGGTACTCGAGGACGGCGACGGTGATGCGCTTCATGGTTGCGGCTCGCTCGCGAGCAGCTCGCCGAGATCCCGCATCCGAGCCCGCAGCAGGTCTCGATTGCCCGGAGAACGGTTGACGTACATCGGACTCGGATGCGGCATCGTTTCGATCAGGACGTCCGGCCGGGATACGCGCACGACCGTCTCCGCGTGGCGCGCCTTGCGACCGACCAGCACGACGATCCGCAGAACCTTCAGGGTCACGAGGAGTTCCGCGAGCCATGTGTCCGCGCTGCGGACATCGCTGCGATCGGCGGGACGGATCCGCGAGCCCGATCCGATGTACCACGGCACCGCGTTCCAGATCGCCGTCAGGCGTCGGTCGATGCCGGCCTCGGCATTGAGCAGGAAGAAGTTCCGGGCGGTCTCGTCCGGGTTGTTTCGGGAGACGAAGCCGCTCTGCACGGCCTTGGGACCCGGCGCCTCGAGCAGGAAGAGCAGCCGGGCGCCGACGCCGCCGTCCAGGGGATCGAAGTCGGGGATGGCGAAACCGTCGCCTCGAGCGTCGCGCATCGCCGGGACGAGCCGGGCCAAGGGCTGGACATGGGGTTGCGTCAACAGCGTCGCGCGATGCGTCCGCTCCGATTCACTGGCGAGAGTCTTCGGTGCATCGGGCACGCCGTGATCGCTCACGCCGGCGTCTCCTCGAGCCGCA
>JAIYAG010000261.1 GCA_027489195.1 Burkholderiales bacterium
CGGTTCCTCGAGCTTCGCGTCCAGGGCCTGCTGCATCCAGCGCCCGAACTGATCGAGCGGGGCGTTGGCGGCACGGTCCTCGACGAGCTCGTCGCGGTCGTAGCTCTTGCGCAGGTCGGCGAGTGTCTTGTCCATGAGGGGAAGTATAGGCACCCGCGGCGGCCCGACCGGCGGTCCGGGGGCCGAGGAGGTCGCGTGCTACCATGGCCTTCTGGACGTGAGCAGCCAATCAGCGCGTCCTGCCTGGTTTCCTCCCGGGTTCCCTCCATCCCCCCGGACGTCCGCCTAGATTGGTGTCACTCGGCAAGAGCGGCAGGCTGTCGCTGGAACCGAAGACCATGACACTCGAATCGAACTTCGCGAGCCTCGGGCTCGCACAGCCGCTGCTGCGCGCAATCGCCGACGCCGGCTACGAAACCCCCACCCCGATCCAGCTGCAGGCCATCCCGGTCGTGCTCACGGGCCGCGACCTGCGCGCCGCCGCGCAGACCGGCACCGGCAAGACCGCCGGCTTCGTGCTGCCGATCCTGCAGCGCCTCTCGGCCCCCGGCCCCGACGGCAAGCCCGCGCAGTCGCGCGCCGGCAAGCCGCGCTGCCTCGTGCTCGTGCCGACCCGCGAGCTCGCCGCGCAGGTCGAGGAATCGGTCCGCACCTACGGCAAGTACCTGTCGATGACCTCGCTGGTGGTCTTCGGCGGCGTCAACATCAATCCGCAGATCAGCGCGATGCGCGGCAAGATCGACATCCTGGTGGCCACGCCCGGCCGCCTGCTCGATCACCTCGGCCAGCGCACGGTCGACCTGTCGGCCGTCGAGGTGCTGGTGCTCGACGAGGCGGATCGGATGCTCGACATGGGCTTCATCCGCGACATCCGCAAGGTCATCACGCACCTGCCGAAGCAGCGCCAGAACCTGATGTTCTCGGCGACCTTCGCCGACGAGATCCGCGAGCTCGCCGACAGCATGCTGCACGACCCGGCGAGCGTCGAGGTCGCGCGGCGCAACACCGCCTCCGAGCTGGTCACGCAGTCGGCCTACATGGTCGAGAAGGGCATCAAGCGCCACCTGCTGTCGCACCTCATCAAGGAGGGCAACTGGTTCCAGGTGCTGGTGTTCACGCGGACCAAGCACGGCGCGAACCGCCTCGCCGAACAGCTCTGCAAGGACGGCATCGAGTCGCTGGCCATCCACGGCAACAAGAGCCAGAACGCGCGCACGCGTGCGCTGGCCTCGTTCAAGGACAGCTCGCTGCAGGTGCTGGTCGCGACCGACATCGCCGCGCGCGGGCTGGACATCGACCAGCTGCCGCACGTGGTGAACTTCGAGCTCCCGAACGTCCCCGAGGACTACGTCCACCGGATCGGCCGCACCGGCCGCGCCGGCAGCGAGGGCGCGGCGATCTCGCTGGTCGACCGCGAGGAGTCCAAGTTCCTCTCGGACATCGAGCGGCTGATCAAGCGCGCGATCCCGCGTGCGACGCTGCCGGCCGACTTCGTGCCGCCGCCGCCGTCGCAGCGCACCACGCTCGACGACGACCGGCCGCCGCGTCCGCCCCAGGGCCGTCGCGGCGACTCGCGCCGTCCGCAGGGCGGCGCGCCGGCGCACGGCCGTGGCGGCTCGGGCCAGGGCCCGTCGCGCGGTGCCTCGCAAGGTGCACCGGCCCGCGGTCCGTCGCAGGGCGGCCCGCGGCCGGCCCAGCCGGGCGCGGCCAGTGCCCGCAGCCCGTCGGGGCAGCCTTCGCAGGCGCAGCCGGCGCGTGCGCCGCAGGGGCAGCCGCAACCGTCCCGCGGCGGTCCGCGGGTCGGCCCCCGGACCGGTGGCGCGCCGGTGCGCAGCGGCTCGGTGCTGCGCCGGGTCCCCTGATCGCCTGAGCCGGGCGGGTCGGAGCACGGCCGACCCGCTCGGTTCGCACGCGAGCGTGACGGGCCCGACTCGATCGGCCCGTCGCCCCGGATTCCCGGAACGGCGCCGCCCGCGCGGTGTGCCGACGATCGTACATGCCGGGCCGCAGGGCGGCCGCCCGGCCGCGCCTCCGCTAAACTGCCGTCGGACGACTGCGGGCACCGCCTGCGTCGCGTGCGGGAGGGAGTCGATGGCGATCGTTCGAAGCGCCGCACTGGCCGGTGCGTGCACCGTGCTGCTGGCGGCATGTGCCGGGTCCGGGCCGTCGGCGCAGCCCGCGGCCGGCAGCGGCGCGGAGCAGGCCCTGCGCTGGACCATCGGGCCGGCCCTCGTCGACTGCGTCGGCGTGGCGCCCACCTTCTGCCTCGAATACCGCGATGCGCCGAACGGCCCGTGGAAGCGCTTCTTCGGCGTCATCGAGGGCTTCGAGTTCCGGCCCGGCCACGAGACCGACATCCTCGTGCGCCAGGAGCCGATCCCCCGTCCGCCCGCCGATGCGCCGTCGCGCAGGACGATCCTCGTGCGCGAGATCGAGCGCAGGCCGATCACCAGCTCGAGCCTGCCGCCGGCGCTCGCAGGCACCGCGTGGCAGCTCCTCTCGATGCCCGGCGCCGAGCCTGCCGCCGCGGGCGCTCGGGGCCCGCTCACCCTGGGCTTCGATGCCACGGCCCGCGTGGCCGGCACCTCGGGCGTCAACCGCTACGGCGCTCGCGTCGATGCCGGCCCCGGTTGGCTGCGGGTGGGCGGGGCGATGTCGACCCGGATGGCGGGCCCGCCCGAGGCGATGGCGCTCGAGTCCGAGTTCCTGTCGCGGCTGCAGCGTGCCGGCGGCTGGCGCGTCGACGGCGACCGGTTGCGGCTGCTCGACGCGAAGGGGCTCGAGCTGATGCTGCTGCGGCGCGCGGCACCCGGGAGCGCCTCGTGAGCGCGGCCCGCAGGCGCATGCTCGCCGCGCTGGGCGCGCTGCCCGCCGCGGTCGCGCTGCCCGCCGCGGCGCAGTCGCGCGACGGCTGGCCGCAGCTGTCCGAGACGCCCGGCGAGCTGCGCCACGGCAAGTGGGTGTGGAACGAGCTGCTGACCGGCGACCCCGACCGTGCCGTCGCCTTCTACGAGTCGGTCTTCGGCTGGACCTTCTCCCGGCGCGGCTCGGGCGAGCGCGCCTACCGGCTCGCGCGACGCGACGGGCGCCCGGTCGCCGGGGTGCTGCGCATCGCCGACGGGCGCGACGGCCGCACGCCGGCCGCCCGCTGGGTCGGAATGATGTCGGTGCCCGATGTCGAGGCCGCGGTCGCGCTTGCCGGCACCGAGGGCGGACGCACGCTGGTCGCGCCGACGACGCAGCTCGGGCGCGGCAAGGTCGCGCTGCTCGCCGACCCCGAGGGGGCGCCTTTCGGCGTGATCCGCGCCGTCGACGGCGACCCGCCCGACACCGATCCGCTCGCGGGCGAATGGCTGTGGCGCGAGCTCTGGGCCGCCGATCCGGGCCGCATGTCGGCCTGGTACCGCGCGCTCGGCCACTACACGCGCCGTCGCGTCTCGAGCAGCAACGACCGCGACGAATGGCTGCTCGCCGCCGGCGAACTGCCGCGGGCGGGCGTCGTCGACCGGGGCGCGGCGGTGCGCGAGAGCGCCTGGCTGCCGTACCTGCGGGTCGCCGACCTGCCGGCCACCTTGCGCGCGGTCGGCGCCGCCGGCGGACGCGTGCTGATCGAACCCTCGCCGCAGCGGCGCGCCGGGCAGGTCGCGGTCATCGCCGATGCCACCGGCGCACCGCTCGGCGTCGCGCGCTGGCCTCTGGAGGGCGCCCGATGACGCCGCTTCGCCACATCCCAGCGGGCGGCGTGCAACGCGGCCTGCGTGCCGGCGCACTCTGCGCCGCCCTGGTGCTGGCCGGCTGCGCGAGCGGCTCGGTCTCGGTCGGGGTCGGCATGAGTGTCGGCTACGGTTACGGGTACGGCTATTCGGCCTGGCCCAACGACCCGTGGCTCGGCCCGCCGATGACGGCCGTCCCCCCGATCGGCGTGGTCCCCGGCCCGATGCCGGTGCGGCCGCTGCCCGCCCCGATGCCTCGACCCGTACCCATGCCCATGCCGCGGCCCATGCCGCGCCCGATGCCGCGCTGAACACAGCGCCGAACGCAGCGCTGAGCGCAGCGCTGAACGTCCTGCTGAACGCCACGCGGCGCCGCGCGGCGTCGCCCGTTCCGACCCGAGGAGAGCTCCCGATGTCGTTGTCCCCAGCGTTGTCCGTCGCGCCGGTCGCGGCGCCCGGCCGGCCGGCCCGCCGCGGCCTGCTGCACCGGCTCGTGGCGCTCGTCGCGCTGTGCGCGGCCTGCGTCGGCCTGGCGTTGCCCGCTGCCGAGGCCCAGGCCCAGACGCGCTACACCCCGCCCGAGCTCGAGCAGCTGCTCGCGCCGATCGCCCTCTATCCGGATTCGGTGCTCGCGCAGATGCTGATGGCTTCGGCCTATCCGGCCGAGGTGCAGCTCGCGGCCGAGTGGCTGCGGCGCAATCCGACCTTCAAGGACAAGGGCGACGCCGCGGTCCGTGCCGTCGACAACCAGCCGTGGGACCCCGCGGTGCGCTCGCTGGTTGCGTTCCCGCAGGTGCTGGACCTGATGGACGCGAACCCCGACTGGACCGCCCAGGTCGGCGACGCGTTCATCGACCAGCGCCCCGACGTCATGGCCGCCATCCAGGCGCTGCGCCTGAAGGCGCAGCTCGCCGGCAACCTGCAGTCCAACGACAAGCTGAGCGTCTCGTCGCAGGACCAGACGATCATGATCCAGACGCCGAACCCGCAGGTCGTGTACGTGCCCTCGTACAACCCGACGGTGGTCTACGGACCCTGGCCCTATCCGACCTACCCGCCGGTCTACCTGCCGCCGCCTCCGGGCTACTACGTCGGCACGGCCTTCGCCAGCGGCATCGCGTTCGGCGTCGGCATCGCGGTCACCAACGCGATCTGGGGCGGCTTCAACTGGGGCGGCAACGACGTCAACATCAACGTCAACAACTTCAACAACGTCCACATCAACAACAAGCAGAACTACGTGCGGACGGGCAACAAGTGGGAGTACGACGCCTCGCACCGGCGCGACGTTCCGCGCAACGACCGCGCCTCGCGCGACCGCGTGCAGAAGAGCGCGGTCACCGCGCGCGACCGCAACGATCTGATCGCCTCGGAGCGTGACCGGCAGGCTGCGGGCAGCCGCGACCGGCCGGCCACCGGTGACCGCAGCCGCCCCGACGGCCAGCGTCCCGACCTGCAGCGCCCGGACGGCCAGCGCCCGGACCGCCAGCGCCCGGACCGCCAGCGTCCGGAGGCCCAGCGTCCGGCCGCGCGCCCGGCGGTGCCCGATCGAGGCGCGTTCGAAGGCATGGACCGGCCTGCGCGCGACCAGGGCGCGAACCTCGCTGTCTGTGAACGTCGGAACGGCAAACG
>JAIYAG010000644.1 GCA_027489195.1 Burkholderiales bacterium
CAGGCCGCGTCGGAGTCGGCGATGTTGTTGTACGACAGGTCCTTGCCCTGCAGCTGGCGATAGTGCGCGAGCGTGCCGGCGGCCGGTGCGACGTCGCGGTAGAACGCCGCGCCCTGGTGCGGGTTCTCGCCGTAGCGCATCGGCTGCACGCGCTCGAACTGCATCGTCAGCGACTGCGGGAACGCGTCGCGCGTGCCGTCGGTGCGCACGCCGCCCAGCCAGTTGGCGATCGCGCCGTCGTACTGCGCGGTATGCGCGAACACCTTGCGGGCCAGCTCGAAGCGCGTCGCGTCGGCCACCACGCCGTGCTCGCGGATCTCGCCGAGCACGCGCCGGTAGTCCTTCGGATCGACCACGACCGCCACGCCCGAGTGGTTCTTCGCGGCCGCGCGCAGCATCGCCGGCCCGCCGATGTCGATGTTCTCGATCGCGTCCTCGAGCGTGCAGTCGAGGCGCGCCACGGTCTGCTGGAACGGATAGAGGTTGACCACCAGCAGGTCGATGCGGCCGATGCCGTGCGCCTCGATCGCGGCCATGTGCTCGGGCGAGTCGCGCCGTGCCAGCAGCCCGCCGTGCACCTTCGGATGCAGCGTCTTCACGCGGCCGTCGAGCATCTCCGGAAAGCCGGTGTAGTCCGACACCTCGGTGACCGCGAGCCCGGCCTGCTGCAGCAGTTTCGCGGTGCCGCCGGTGGACAGCAGCGTCACGCCGAGCGCGACGAGCTGCGAGGCGAGCTCGACGACGCCCTCCTTGTCCGAGACGCTGATCAGGGCGCGTTCGACGCGATGCATGGTGAGTCTCTCCCGGTGAGGCCGCTCAGAGCAGGCCGTAGTGCTGCAGCTTCTTGCGGAGGGTGTTGCGGTTGATGCCGAGCATCTCGCTTGCACGAAGCTGGTTGCCGTGCGCCTGCTTCATCACGACCTCGAGCATCGGGCGTTCGACCGAGGCCAGCACCATGTCGTAGATCGCGCTGGGTCGCGCGCCCTCGAGGTCGCGGAAGTACTTCTCGAGGCTGCGGGTCACCGCCTGGTCAATGGACTGCGATTCGGTCGTCTGCATGGTCGAGATAGTCGTCGAGCAGCGCGAGCTGCACCTCGGGCCGGTCGGCGCGATTGATGGCGTCGCGAAGCCGCGCCGCGTCGTCGCGCCCGGGAGGGGCGTCCGTCTGCATGGGGGCCGGTCGGGGCGAGAGGCCGGCAGCGAAGCGCCGATCCTCGCACCAGCCGTCGATGTACCAGCCGATGTGCTTGCGGGCGATCCGCGGGCCCTGCAGCTCGCCGTAGAACGCGTAGTGGTCGACGAGGTGACCGCGCAGCACGGTCCGGATCTCGTCGAGCCCGGGCGGCGCGAGCAGTTCGCCCGTCCGCAGGAAGTGGTCGATCTCGCGGAAGATCCAGGGTCGGCCCTGGGCGGCCCGGCCGATCATCACCGCGTCGGCGCCGGTGCGTGCGAGCACGAACGCGGCCTTGGCCGGCGAGTCGATGTCGCCGTTGGCCACCACCGGCACGCCGACCGCGCGCTTGACCTCGGCGATGGTGTCGTACTCGGCCTGGCCGCCGAACGCGCAGGCCCGGGTGCGGCCGTGGACGGTGATCATCGCCGCGCCCGCCGACTCCAGCGCGCGGGCCAGCGCCACCGCGTTGCGGCGCGCGGGCGATGGGCCGGTGCGCAGCTTCACCGTCACCGGGACGTCGACCGCCGCGGCGACCGCGGCCACGATCGCGATCGCCAGGGGCTCGTCGGCCATCAGCGCCGAGCCGGCGGCGACGTCGCAGACCTTCTTGGCCGGACAGCCCATGTTGATGTCGATCACCTGGGCGCCGCGATCGACGTTGAAGCGCGCGGCCTCGGCCATCATCGACGGGTCGGCGCCGGCGATCTGCACCGCCTTGGGCGCCGGCTCGCCATCATGGTTCAGGCGCCTCGCCGTCTTCACCGACGCCCAGAGCCGGGGGTTCGACGCGGCCATCTCCGAGACCGCATAGCCCGCGCCCAGCGACCGGCACAGCTGCCGGAACGGCCGGTCCGTGACGCCGGCCATGGGCGCGACGAACACGTTGTTGGGCAACCGGTACGGGCCGAGGAACATGGCGGAGGGTGGGCGTGCCTCGCGACGGAGCGCGTGGCTGGGCAGGGACGAGCCAGGGGGGGAGCGGATTCTAGCGAAAATCCGCCTGCACAAGAAGCAGGCAGTGCGACCCCGTTCCGAAGCCGGAGAGGGTGAGCGGACGCTATCGCGCGGGGCCGCCGCGGCGCCCGGGCCGCGGCGCCGGCCCGGCGAGCCTTCCGGACGGCCTCAGCGGTGTCCGAACATCAGGTGCAGCGCGAGCGGGCGTCGCAGCGTCCCGATCGTGTCGAGCGCCGCCAGCAGCGGCGACTGCAGCGGGCGGGCGAGCGGCCAGGTGAAGCTCGCCGCCATCAGGTCGGTCAGCCCGATCGTGACCGAACGGTCGAGACGCCGGCCGCGGCGCCAGGCGTCCAGTGCCTGGGGCAGGGGTGCTGCGCGCAGGCGCACCGGCGCGAGCGCGTCGGCGAGTTCGAACGCATCGCGCAGGCCGAGGTTCAGCCCCTGACCGGCGACCGGATGCAGCGACTGAGCGGCGTTGCCGATCCAGACATCGGTGCCCTCGAGCACGCTGCGCCGCGCCCGGCGCGCGAGCGGCGCGACCGCGAGCGGGCCCTCGACCGCGAGCGGGCCGAGCGCCTCGCCGAAGCGCTCGCGCAGCGCGCCCGACAGCGTGTCGGCCCCGGCCTCGCGACGGGCCTCGCAGCGCTCGGCGCGGTCGCACCAGACCATCGTCCAGCGCCCCGGCTCGGGCAGCGGCAGCAGGGCGAGCGGGCCGTCGGGCGTGAAGCGCTCGAAGGCGGTGCCGTGCAGCGCGGGCGGCGCCTGCGGGGCGCAGACCTCGCCGAGCAGCGCCGACTGGCCGAAGTCCCGGGTGTCCGCGTCCTCGCCCGCGTCGCCCTCGGCATGCACCCGCAGCGCCGCGGGCGCGTCCGCTGCGG
>JAIYAG010000468.1 GCA_027489195.1 Burkholderiales bacterium
CACCAGCCTGGACCCCACCTCCGGCGCCTCGGCGGCCATCGGCGAGATCGTCCACTACAACGTGCTGGAGACGCTGACCCGGATCCGCGAGGACGGCAGCGTCGGCCCGCTGCTCGCCGAGCGCTGGACCGTGTCGCCGGACGCGCGCACGGTCAGCTTCGAGCTCCGGAAGGGCGTGAGGTTCCACAACGGCGAGCCCTTCGACGGCAACACCGTCAAGTTCGCCTTCGAGCGCGCGGCCGCCGCCGACAGCACGAACAAGGACAAGCAGACCTTCGTCGCGATCGAGGCGATCCGCGTGACCGACCCGCACGTGGTCGCGATCCGGCTCAAGGCGCCGAACCCCGACTTCCCGTTCCTGCTCGGGCTGTCGACCGCGGTGATCGTCGAGCCCAAGAGCGCGGCGACCAACGCCACGACGCCGGTGGGCACCGGCCCCTACCGGATCGAGAGCTGGACGAAGGGCTCGTCGCTGACGCTGGCGAAGTGGCCCGAGTACCGCGACGCCGCGAAGGTGCGGATGAGCCGCGTGACCTGGCGCTTCATCAGCGACCCGGCCGCGCAGATGGCGGCGATGATGGCCGGCGACGTCGATGCGATGCCGCGGATCACCGGCAAGGCGGTCGACGTCTTCAAGGCCGACCCGCGCTTCAAGGTGATGGTCGGCGGTTCGCGCGCCAAGACCATCCTGGCGATCAACAACAAGAAGAAGCCGCTCGACGACGCCCGCGTGCGGCGCGCGATCGCGATGGCCATCGACCGCAAGGCGGTGATCATCGGCGCTGCCGACGGGTTCGGCGCGCCGATCGGCAGCCACTACGTGCCCGGTGCGTTCGGCTTCGTCGACACCACCGGCGTGAACCCCTTCGACCCGGCCAAGGCCCGCGCGCTGCTCGCCGAGGCGGGCGTGAAGACGCCGCTCGAACTGAGCCTGAAGCTGCCGCCGCCGCCGTACGCGCGCCAGGGCGGCGAGGTGATCGCCGCACAGCTCGCGAAGGTGGGCATCGTCGCGAAGATCCAGAACGTCGAGTGGGCGCAGTGGATGTCCGGCGTCTACACCAATCGCGACTACGACCTGACGATCATCTCGCACGTCGAGCCGCTCGACCTCGGCAACTACGCGAAGGACAACTACTACTGGAACTACGAGTCGCCGAAGTTCCGCGCGCTGTACGCGAAGATCAGCGGCACCGGCGACGACGCCGAGCGCGCCCGACTGCTCGCCGAGGCCCAGCGGCTGATCGCGTTCGAGTCGCCGAACGCCTTCCTGTACCAGCCGCAGTGGGTGTCGGTGGCGAGCGCGAAGCTGCGCGGGCTGTGGAAGGACGTGCCGATCTTCGCGAACGACCTGTCCGCCTTGTATTGGGAGTGATCGACGCCCTCGGCAACCCGCTGACGCTCGGCGACCCGTCGAGCCGCGCGGGCGTCGACGCGTTCGTCGAGGGCTTCGTCGCCTGCGAGGCCCGGGTGCTCGACGTGCTCGGCGCCGCGGCGCACGACGACGCGCCGATCGTCCAGGCCTATGCGGCGGCGCTGCACCTGTTCGCCGAGACGCCGGACGCGCCGGCGAACGCCCGAGGCCACCTCGCGCGCGCCGATGCCTCGGGGGTGACCGCGTCCGAGCGCGAGCGCCGGTTCCTCGAGGCGGTCCGCGCCTGGGCCGACGGCGACATCGCCCGCGCGATCGCGCTGCACGAGGTGCAGGCCGCCGGGGATCCGCGCGACCTGGTCTCGGTCAAGCTCGGCCAGTACCACTGCTTCAATCTCGGCGACGCGCCCCGGATGCTGCGGCTGGCGCTCGCCGCGGCGCCGGCCGCCGCCGACGTGGCGCCGATGCACGGCATGCTGGCGTTCGGCTTCGAGCAGTGCCACCTGCTGCGTCGGGCCGAGGCGGCCGCGCGGCGTGCGGTCGCGATGCGCCGGCGCGAGCCGTGGGCGCACCATGCGCTCGCGCACGTGATGCTGACCGAGGGCCGCCTGGACGAGGGCGAGGCGTTCCTGCGCAGCGTCGCCGACACCTGGACGGGCCTGAACTCGTTCATGGTGACGCACAACTGGTGGCACCTCGCGCTGTTCCTGATCGAGGACGAGCGGCTCGACGAGGCGCTGGCGCTGCACGATGCGCGGGTCTGGGGCGTGAGCCCGGACTACAGCCAGGACCAGGTCAACGCGGTGTCGCTGCTCGCCCGCATCGAGCTGGCCGGCGGCGACGTGGGCGGGCGCTGGCAGGCGCTCGCGCCCCGGCTCGCGCCGCGCGTGCACGACCACGTCCAGCCCTTCCTCGACATGCACTACCTGTACGGCCTGGCCCGCGCCGGCCGGCCGGAGGCCGACACGCTGCTCGCCTCGATCGAGGCGCACGCCGCGAAGGGGCCCGATGCGGGCCGCGAGGCCTGGCTGCGGGTGGCGGTGCCGGCCTGCCGCGGGCTGCTCGCGCATGCGCGCGGCGATGCCGAGGGCGCCGTGCGCGGGCTCGGCGAGGCGCTGCCGCGGCTGGTCGAGATCGGCGGCAGCCATGCGCAGCGCGACCTGTTCGAGCAGATCCGCATCGACGCGCTGATGGCGAGCGGGCGCTGGACGGCGGCGCAGCACCTGCTGCAGCCCGCGGCGAACGCGCAGCCGGCCTCGCGCCGGATCGCCTCGCGGCTGCGGCGGACCTACCGGGCGCTGGGGCTGGCGGGCGCGATCGGCGCCTGAAGCCGCTCGGCGATGTCGGCGGCGGGCGCGGGCGCCTGCGCCGCCGGCAGGTCCGCGAGGTGCGCGTCGTCGCCCCAGGCGAGCACCTGCAGCGCGTCGCCCTCGACGCGGATCCGGTTGATGCCGGTGTTCGGGGTGGGGCAGTCGCGCGGCCCCGACAGCGGCAGCCCGTACGCGGTGCGCCAGACCATGTCGAGCACCCCGCCGTGGGTGACCACCGCGACGCGCCGGCCCCGATGTCGCGTGGCGAGTGCCCGGATCGCGCCGATGACGCGCTCGTGGAAGCGCGACACGCTCTCGCCGCCGGGCACCGCGAACCCGGCCGTGTGGCGCTGCCACGCGGCGAAGGCCTCGGGATGGCGTGCGATGCACTCGTCGAAGCTCAGGCCCTCGAACGCGCCGAAATGCTGCTCGCGCAGTGCGGCCTCGAGGATCGGGTCGAGGGCGAGCCGCTGCGACACCGGCGCGGCCGTCTGCCGGGTACGCAGCAGGTCGCTGCAGGCGATCAGCTCGAGCCCTTCACCGGCCAGCCGGCCCGCGAGGCGCTCGGCCTGGGCGAGGCCGGTGGCGTTCAGCGGCACGTCGATCTGCCCCTGGAAGAACGGGCCGCGGTTGAGCTCGGTCTGGCCGTGGCGGATGAGGATCAGTTCGGTCATCGTCGGTGTCGGGCGTGCGCGAGACCCATTATCCCGCGAGCCGGGTCCGAGGCACTGCCGCTCGCACCCGTGTGCCGGCCCGCCTGGCTCGCGGGCGAGGCCTGCGGCCGGCTGCTGGTACCCTTGCGGCCTCGACACCCGGGCTGCGGCCCGCCATGGAGTCCCTCCCGATGATGATCCGACGACCCCTGACCGTCGCCGCCTGCCTCGCCGTCGCGCTCGCCGCTGCGCCCGCCTTCGCCCAGTCCAAGAAGGAGCTGGTCAACAAGCTCCTGTTGCTGCAGCAGCCCGGCATCGAGGCGATGGCCAAGAGCATGGCCGAGCAGCCTGCGATCCAGCTGACGATGGCCGCGCGCCAGGCCTTCGGCAACGTGCCGGCGGACAAGCGCGAGTCTGTCGCCAAGGCGATCGACGCCGACCTGAAGAAGTACACCGACGAGGCCGTGCCGCTGCTGCGCGACCGAGCCATCAAGCTGTCGCCCTCGGTGATCGGCACCGAGCTCGAGAACAACTTCAACGAAGCCGAGCTCAAGCAGCTCATCGAGTGGATGGAGTCGCCGGTCACCAAGCGCTTCAACTCGCTCGCTCCGGGCATGCAGCGCACCCTCGGCGAGAAGCTGGTCACCGAGACCCGCGGTCAGATCGAGCCGAGGCTCAAGACCCTCGAGAACTCGATGGCACGCCAGCTCGGCCTGCCGCCCGTGCCCGAGGGCGGCGGCGCCCCGTCGGGTGGCGCGCCGATGCCCGGCGTGCGCGGCGGCGACTCGAAGAAGTGAAGGCCGCACCCGGCGCGACTGCGCCGGGTGCCTCCGGGCGGCCGGGCCCGCGGCCCGCCGCCCGACGTGATCAGCCCGCGTCGCCGGTGCGCCCGGCAGCCTGAGCGACCGCGATCGCGGTCGCGTTCAGCACCCGCCGCATCGTCGCGGCCGGCGTCAGGATGTGCACCGGACGCGCCGCGCCGAGCAGGATCGGGCCGACGGTGATGCCCTTGCCGCCGGTGACCTTCAGCACGTTCAGCAGGATGTTCGCGGCGTCCAGGTTCGGCATCACCAGCAGGTTGGCCGATCCGGTGATCGAGGACTCCGGCAGGAACTCGCGCCGCACGTCCTCGGACAGCGCCGCGTCGCCGTTCATCTCGCCGTCGCACTCCACCTCGGGCTGCTTCGTGCGGAACAGTGCCGCCGCCGCCCGCAGGCGGCGTGCGCTCGGGCGCTCGCTGCTGCCGAACATCGAGTGCGAGGCGAACGCGACCTTGGGCGTCACCGCGAAGGCGCGCATCTGCTCGACCGCCATCCGAGCGATCTCGGCGAGCTGCTCGGCGTCGGGCTCGTCGTTGACCAGCGTATCGGTGAGGAACAGCGTGTGCTCGGGCAGCATCAGCGCGTTCATGGTCGCGAAGCAGCCCGCTCCGGGCGCCAGTCCGATCACGTCGCGCACGCGCGAGAGGTGCTCGTCGAAGCGCCCGACCAGGCCGCAGACCATCGCGTCGGCGTCGCCGCGGCGGACCATCATCGAGGCGAGCGTGCTCGCCGAGCGGCGGATCGTCGCCTTGGCCAGCTCGGGCGTGACGCCGCGCCGGCCCATCAGCTGCCGGTAATCCGACCAGTAGTCGCGAAAGCGCGCGTCGTCCTCGGGATCGACCACCTCGAAGTCGGTGCCGGGACGGATCCGCAGGCCCGCGCGCTTGCAGCGCGCCTCGATCACCGAGGGCCGGCCGATCATGATCGCGCGCGACACCAGGCCCTCGTCGATCGAGGCCTGCGCGGCGCGCAGCACACGCTCGTCCTCGCCCTCGGCGTAGACGACGCGGGCCGGGCGCGCCCGGGCTGCGGCGAACACCGGCGCCATGAAGAGCCCGGTGTGGCTGACGAAGCGCTGCAGCGAGCGGCGGTAGGCGTCGAGGTCGGCGATCGGGCGGGTGGCGACGCCCGAGTCCATCGCGGCCTTGGCGACCGCGGGCGCGATGCGCAGGATCAGCCGGCTGTCGAAGGGCTTGGGGATCAGGTACTGGGGCCCGAAGGACAGCTCCTGGCCCGCATAGGCGGCAGCGACCTCGTCGGAGATCTCGGCCTTGGCCAGGTCGGCGATCTGGCGCACGCAGGCCTGCTTCATCTCGTCCGTGATCCGCGTGGCGCCCGCGTCGAGCGCGCCGCGGAAGATGTACGGGAAGCACAGGACGTTGTTGACCTGGTTCGGATAGTCCGAGCGGCCGGTGGCGATGATGCAGTCCGGGCGCACCGCGAGCGCGAGCTCGGGCCGGATCTCGGGCTCGGGGTTGGCGAGCGCGAGGATGATCGGCCGCTCGGCCATCGTGGCGACCATCTCCTGCGTCAGCACGCCCGCCGCCGAGCAGCCGAGGAACACGTCGGCACCGCGGCAGACGTCGGCGAGCGTGCGCGCATCGGTCTGCTGCGCGTAGCGCTGCTTGGAGGCGTCGAGCTTCTCGCGCCCGGTGTGGATCACGCCCTTGGAGTCGACCATGAAGACGTTGTCGCGGCGGATGCCCAGGCCGACGAGCACGTCGAGGCAGGCGATCGCCGCGGCGCCGGCGCCCGAGACCGCGAGCTTCACCGCGCCGATGTCCTTGCCGACCAGCTCGAGCCCGTTGAGGATCGCGGCCGCCGAGATGATCGCGGTGCCGTGCTGGTCGTCGTGGAACACCGGGATCGACAGCCGGTCGCGCAGCCGGCGCTCGATCTCGAAGCACTCGGGGGCCTTGATGTCCTCGAGGTTGATGCCGCCGAGCGTCGGCTC
>JAIYAG010000619.1 GCA_027489195.1 Burkholderiales bacterium
AGCGCGGCGGCGATGACCACCGCGCTCATCGCGAGCGCGTCGCGCAGCCCTTCGCGCATGCGCTGCGCGCCGTCCACGATCGGCCGGCTGAGCTCGATGACGCCGCGCACGTCGCCCACCTTCCAGTCGGTGCGCGGCGATCCGGGATAGCGGTTGTGGCACTCGACGCAGCTCGCCTGTAGCCGGTCGGCGACCGCATAGCGCAGCACCGGGATGCCGTCGACCGTCTCGACGCGGTGGAACGCGCGATCCGGATCGGCGCGCAGCGCGGCCAGCGCGGCGGTCTCGAAGTCGTCGAGCTTGCGGGTGGCCGCTCGCCACGGGAAGGGCAGTTCGCTGAACAGACGGACCTTCGAGCCCTGTTCCTGGCCGCCGACGAAGTCGCCGAAATCGAGCATGAAGGTCGCCGGCAGCGGCAGCGATCCGGGCTGGTCGCGGTAGGCGTGGGTGATCGCCAGCCCGCCGTCGCGCGCCCGCGGCACGATCTCGGCGCTGTAGAAGTTGCGCATCTGCGTGATGGCGCGCGCATGGCGCGCGGCATCCTCGAGCGCCAACGCCTCGTGCTGGGCGACCGATTCGCGCACCAGCGTCCAGATCACCGAGGCGGCGCCCGCGACCAGCACCAGCCCGCACAGCGCGAGCAGCGTGAGGAAGCGGCGGGCGGTCACGCCACCGGTCTCGCTGTCGGTCGAGACCTTCGGATCGTGCTCCGCGCCGTCGTCGTCGGGAGCGAGACGGGCTGACATCGCACGACCCTATCGGGATGCCGGGTCGCGGCGGGCGGGTGTCCGCGCAGCGGACCACCGCGGCGGACGGGCGGGGGCGCCGGCGCCGGCGGGGCCGACGGTCCGCAGGCTCGGGGGCTCGGGCGGTCCGGCGCCCGGGCCGCCCGGTCCCTCAGGCCACCCGGGGCTTCACCCGCGAGGCGGCGAGCTTCGCGTTGGCGCGCGCGGTGTCGACGTCGTCCGCCCGCGCCAGCGCGACGCCCATGCGGCGCTTCGCGAAGGATTCGGGCTTGCCGAAGAGCCGCAGGTCGGTGCCCGGCACCGACAGCGCCTCGGCCACGCCGTCGAACACGATGCCGCGCGCCTCGATGCCGCCGTAGACGACCGCGCTGGCGCCGGGCGTGCGCAGCGAAGTGTCCACCGGCAGCCCCAGGATCGCGCGGGCGTGCAGCTCGAACTCGTTCTGGTGCTGGGTGGCCATCGTCACCATGCCGGTGTCGTGCGGCCGGGGGCTGACCTCGGAGAACCAGACCGCGTCGCCCTTGACGAAGAGCTCGACGCCGAAGAGGCCCGTGCCGCCCAGATCGTCGACGACCTTGCGGGCGATCTCGCGCGAGCGCTCGAGGGCCAGCGCGCTCATCGGCTGCGGCTGCCAGCTCTCGACATAGTCGCCGGCGACCTGCACGTGGCCGATCGGCTCGCAGAACGAGATCGCCGCGCGCCCGTCGGCGCCGCGCGAGCGCACCGTGAGCAGCGTGATCTCGTAGTCGAAGTCGACGAAGCCCTCGACGATCACGCGCCCCGAGTCGACGCGCCCGCCGCTGGCCGCGTACGCCCAGGCGGCGTCGACGTCCTGCGGGCCGTCGAGCTTCGACTGACCCTTGCCGGACGAGGACATCACCGGCTTGACCACGCACGGATAGCCGATGCTGCCGTCGATGGCCGCGCGCAGCTCGTCGAGGCTGCTGGCGAAGCGGTACGGCGAGGTCGGCAGCCCGAGCGTCTCGGCGGCGAGCCGCCGGATGCCTTCGCGGTTCATCGTCAGCCAGGCGGCGCGGGCGGTCGGGATCACGTGGACCGCGCCCTCGCGCTCGAGCTCGACGAGCGTCTGCGTGGCGATCGCCTCGATCTCGGGCACCACGCGGTGCGGCCGCTCGCGGGCGATCAGCGCACGCAGCTGCGCGCCGTCGGTCATGTCGATCACGTGGGCGCGGTGCGCGACCTGATGGCCGGGCGCGTCGGCATAGCGGTCGACGGCGATCACCTCGACGCCGAGCCGCTGCAGCGCGATCACCACCTCCTTGCCCAGTTCTCCGGCGCCGAGCAGCATCACGCGCGTGGCGTTCGGGGACAGCGGCGTGCCGATCGGTGCGAGCAGGGTCGGATCGGGCGTCATTTGAGCACCTCGAAGAGGTTGTGGTGGTCGTCGGTCCAGGGGCGCTGCGCGCTCGTGCGCGTGGCGGGCAGCTCGACGCCGCCGGCCTCGCGCAGCTTCGCGGCGAACGCCGCGTCGGGCGTCAGCGCCACCCAGTCCGAGCGGTACTGCACCGCCTCCTGCGGCGGCTCGTCGGAGAAGCGCACCGCATGCAGCCCCGCCTCGTCGGCGAGCTGGCGCACGACGCCCGACAGGTCGAGGTAGCGGTTGGTGATGTGGAACACCACCGCGCCGCGCTCGGCGAGATGGCGCTTGTAGACGGCGAGCGCCTCGCGGGTCAGCAGGTGGACCGGGATCGAGTCGCTGGAGAACGCGTCGACCGCCAGCACGTCGAACTTCTGCGGGGCCTCGCGTTCGAGCACCAGCCGCGCGTCGCCGAGTGCCGGCTCGATCTTCGCCCGACTGTCCTTCAGGTAGCTGAAGCGCGCGTTCGCGATGTCGAGCACCACCGGGTTCAGCTCGTAGAGGCGGTAGACGTCGCCCTCGCGGCCGTAGGTCGCGAGCGTGCCCACGCCCAGCCCGATGACGCCGACGCGCATCGGCGCGCCGCGCGCGGCCTCGATGGTCCGGCCCACGCCCGAGGTCGGGCCGTAGTAGGTGGTGGCGACGGCACGCTGGTCCGGCGCCATGTACTGTTCGCCGTGCAGGATGACGCCGTGCAGCAGGCGTCGGCTCGCGCCCTTCGACACGTCGCCGTCGGCCGAGCCGGTCACGCGCAGCGTGCCGTAGAAGTTGCGCGACAGTTCGAGCACGTCGCCCCGGATCCAGTGCACGTAGTCGGCGAACAGCGCGGCGCAGGCGATCGCGGCGACCGCGCCGGCGATGCGCAGTGCGCCCCGCGACAGCAGCGCGACCAGCGCCGCCACGATGGTCAGTGCCAGCGGCAGCTCGAAGTACCAGTCGAAGGCGAGCGGCGCGCCGATGCCGACCAGCAGGCCGCCGACCGCGCCGCCGAGCGACACCATCAGGTAGAAGCGGGTGAGGTGCGCGGGCGCCGGCTTGCGCGCGACCAGTTCGCCGTGGGCGAACATGCAGAGCACGAAGAGTCCGATCGCATAGATCGGCACCGCCTGCTCGATGTGCAGGATCGCCCGCTCGATGCCGAGGCCCTCGGGCCGCCAGCTCAGGCCGCCGAGCATCGCGACGGTGGCGAGCGCGGCGAGCGCGAAGTAGGACCGGCGCCAGTACCAGCCCTTGCCGTCGAAGCACAGGATGAAGGTGATCAGGTAGATCGACAGCGGCAGCACCCAGAGGAACGGGATCGACGCGACGTTCTGCGTGATGTGGGTGGTGACCGCGAGCAGCAGCGTGGAGCCGAGTGCCGCGAGCAGCAGCCACAGGCCCTGCTCGGCGAGCGTCGGCGGCGCGGCGGGCGCGGCGGCAGGCGATGCGGTGGCCGACGCGGCCGATGCAGTGCTCGGCGGCGCCGCGGCGATGCCCTCGGCGTGCGCGTCGACGGCCGCCAGTTCGGCGGGCCCGGCGCCCGCCCCGCGGCGCACGCCCGTCCACGCCGCGGTGATCGCCAGCAGCACGAAGACCGCGTAGCCGGCCGACCAGCCCCACGACTGCAGCGCGCCCGAGGCGTTCGGCTCGATCAGCGGCGGATAGCCGAGCAGCGCCAGCATCGAGGCGAGGTTCGACAGCGCGTACAGACGGTAGACCTGCGCCGAGCGGAACTGCCGCGTGAACCAGGCCTGCACCAGCGGCCCGGTGGTGGCGAGCATCAGGTAGGGCAGGCCGATGGTCACCGCCAGCAGCAGCAGGATGCGCCCCACCGGCTGGGTCGCGTCGGTGGGCTTCATCGCCTCGGACACCGTGATCGGCAGGAACGCGAGGCTCGCGAGCAGCAGCACCGTGTGCACCGTCGCCTGCGCGCGCGGCGCGAGCTTGCGGATCACCAGGTCGGAGTAGAAGTAGCCGGCGAGGAGCGCGACCTGGAAGAACACCATGCAGGTGGTCCAGACGGCGGCCGAGCCGCCGAACCAGGGCAGGATCTGCCGCGCGATGATCGGCTGGACGAGGAACAGCAGGAACGCGGACAGCGCGATCGTGGCGGCGTGGAGGATCATGGTGGGCGAGGCGCTTTCTCTGTGTCGTTATCGGAGTGGGGCGGCGCCCGGCGGCGCGAGCCCGAGCACGGCGAGCTTCGCGTCGACCGCCTCGGTCCAGCCGCGGTTGGCCGCGGGGCTCGCGGGGCTCGGATGCAGGATCTGCGCGATGTGCACGCCGCGTGCGAACGCGCCGTCGACGAGCTCGCCCTCGAGCACGCCGCGCAACCGGCGCTCGGCGAACCCGCCGACACCGATCGCCCACTGCGGGCCGAGCGCGGCGAGCGCGCGGGCGAGGTGGCGGTCGCAGGCGGCGTAGACCGGCTCGAGCTCGGCGGCCGGCAGCTGGACCGGCGTGCGGTTGCGTCCGGACGCCTCGAGCCACACCAGCGGGCAGTAGTTGAGGACGAAGGCGTCGGCGAAGAACGACTCGGCGCTGCCCCAGCGGGCCGCGGCCCAGCCCCACAGGCGCCGGCCGCTGACCTCGGAGCGCGTGCAGGCGAAGCCCTCGATCGGACGCTTGGGATGCATGTCGGCCGGCTGCCCGACCGGCGCCTCGAGGCCCATCCAGCCGCGCACGGCGGCGATCTCGCCGAACGGCACGCCGGTCTGCATCATGCCGAACGGGCCCGGGTTCATGCCGAGCAGCACGATGCGCTTGCGCGAGTCGCCGTAGCGCCGCACGTAGGCCTCGTAGGGCGCCCATGCGTACTGCAGCGGGTCGTAGACGTGGGCCACGGGCGCCGCGAAGCGCAGCGGCGCGAGCTCGGCGGAGAGGTCGCGGGCGGCCTCCAGCAGGGCTCGGGCGACCGGCGAGGCGGCGGGCAGGGGGGTGGGCATGGGGCGCCATCCTACCAATGCGGCCCGCGGGGGTCGGCCAGGACGGTCGGAGACGGTGGGAAAGCGGCGCCGGAAACGAAAAGGGGCGCGGTCGAGACCGCGCCCCGGGGCCGCGGGTGGCGGCTCCTGCCTTCGGCGTGGCATCCGGCCCCGGAGGCATCGTTGCACCCTCGGGTCGAACCGGCCTGCTGGGCCTTCGGAGACCCCACGCTATGCCTCGCCGGGCCCGCGGTCAAGCGTCGGCGTACGTCTGCCCGGTCGGCTCGCCGCTACCTCGGTGCTGGCGCATCGGGTACGCTCCCGTCACGCCTCGAACCGCATCGCGCCGGAGACACCGTGAACAAGCCGCTCGACCCGAAGGTCGCCGAGACCGACCGCATCCCGTTCCAGAAGCCGCAGCCCTGGGGCATGGCCCCCGACATGGTCGTGCACGACGTGCTGACCGACGACGAGCGGCTGTGGGCGCCCGTCGCGCCCGGCATCTGGTCGCGCCCGCTGCACCTGAACGTCACCGGCGGGTTCTACGTCCACCTGCTCAAGGTCCAGCGCTCGGGCCTGCTGCAGCGCCACCGCCACTCGGGCCAGGTGCATGCCTACGTGATCCGCGGCAAGTGGCTGTACCTGGAGCACGACTGGGTTGCCGAGGAAGGCAGCTACGTGTTCGAGCCGCCCGGCGAGACCCACACGCTGGTGGTGCCCGACGACTGCACCGACATGATCACGATGTTCACCGTGCACGGTGCGCTGATGTACGTCGACCCGCAGGGCGTGTCGACCGGCTACGACGACGTGTTCACGCGGATCGACAAGTACCGCGCCCACTTCGAGTCGGTGGGCCTGGGCGGCGACTACGTGCGGCGCTTCATGCGCTGACCGGCGCGCGGGTCAGCGCGAGACGATCGGCGCGCGCGGGGCCGATCCTCCTTCGCGTTGCCTGGATCGGGCGATGCCGCGCCGGTCCTCCCACGTGCCGTGGTCGTAGGTGACGCTGGGTGCGGAGACGGTCGTCGCGACCTCCTCGCCGAGGAAGACCTGCTTCTTGCGCGCGTCCGGGATCTCGAGCGTCTCGATCGGCACCGGCGAGGCGATCAGCCGGCCCTGCAGGTAGTCGACGCCGAGTTCGGTGGCCAGCGCCCGCTGCTCGGGCGTCTCGATCCATTCGGCCACGGTGCGCGCGCCGGTCGCCCGCGCGATGCGCACGATGGTGGCCACGATCTCGCGGTCGAGGGGGTCGTCGACGACCTTGCGGATGAACGAGCCGTCGATCTTCAGCACGTCGGCCCGCAGGCGCTTGAGATAGTCGAAGGTGGCCAGACCGGTGCCGAAGTCGTCGAGCGCGATGGCCAGGCCCATCTCCGAGAGCCGCGCGACGTGGGCGCGGGCGAGCTCGAGGTCGGCGATCGCGCTGGACTCGGTGATCTCGATCATCAGGCGCCTGGGGTCGACCGCGTGGGCGGCCAGGCAGCGCTTCACGTAGTCGGGAAACTCCGGATCGCACAGCGTCGGGCCGCAGATGTTGATCGAGCACAGGTGGGTCGC
>JAIYAG010000627.1 GCA_027489195.1 Burkholderiales bacterium
CGCACCGCGCAGATCGACGTCGCCAAGCAGCTCTCCGGGCTGGGCACGGTGCTGCGCCTGAACAACGAGCAGGTCGTCGAGCACATGACCAAGCTGGCCGAGTCGACGCAGCAGCACAGCGCGATGGCCGGCATGGTCGCGCAGGAAATCCGGTCCCTGAAGGGCGGCATCGGGCGCGAGGTCCGCAAGGAGCTCCGCGAGGCCGTGGGACAGATCAACGCCGCGTCTTCCGGCGCGGCCCAGGACGATTGACTGAGCGTCCCCACCTCCGCCGAGACGCCCGGGCCACTCCCGGGCTTCTTGGTTTCGGGACAGTCATGAACGCAGCACCGACATCGAGCGCACCGACATGAGCACCAGCAACGACTCCTCGCAATCCGCCAAGATCGTCAAGGCCTCGGACGGCGTCTACAAGGTCGACGTGCCGCGCAGCGCGGTCGCGACCGTGCAGGCGGCCGACCTGGACCTGGTGCTGGTGCTCAAGGACGGCACGAAGATCGTGCTGGCCAACGCGGCGATCGACGCGATGGACGCCAAGCCGCCGATGGTGAACTTCCTCGACGGCAAGCAGCTGCCGTCGCCGGAGCTGCTCGCCGAGGTCGGCAAGGTCGACAAGGTCAAGTACTCGATGCAGTCGGTCTCCTCGGCCGAGTCGCAGCAGACGGCCGCGGGCGAGGCCGACGGCAAGCGCAAGGGCGCCACGTCCGACGCGGACGCCCAGCGCCGCGGCGCGGAATCCGATGCCGAGAAGACCGGCGGCGCGGCCGCCGGCGAGCGGGCCGGCGCGCCGGTGCCGCAGGCGGCCCAGAGCCAGACCGAGCAGCAGGCCGCCAAGGCCAGCAAGGGCAAGGGCGACTTCGATGATCCGCCCCCGCTGCCGGGCGCGCCGCCCAAGGAGCTGTCGCCGTTCAACTCGGTGCCGATGAAGCAGGGCGTCGCCGTGCAGAAGCCGCCGGCCGAGGAGGCGCCGCCGCCGGAGCCGGAGCCCGCGCCGCCGCCGCCGCCGCCGCCCGCGCCGCCTTCGCCGACGCCGCTGACGGTGTCGCTGCCGCCGAAGCCCATTCTCGACATGAAGCTGGTCAACCTCGTCGGCGCGAAGACCGAGACGCTGGCCGGTGGCGGCGTGAGGCTGCAGGGCTCGGGCGGCGTCGCCGGTTCGGACACCGACGTGAACCCGAACGTGCAGTCGGCCGCGGAGCAGCTGCGCGGCACGGCCTTCGACGATGTCATCGAGGGCGACTCGGGGGCCGTCGCCGACGGCTTCTTCGCCAAGGTGCTGACCCTGTCGCTGCTGGGCGCGAGCGACGTCTTCGCGCTAACGCTCACCGGCCTGCCGACCGGCTTCACGGTGTCGAATGCGACCCAGCAGGCCGACGGCAGCTGGAAGGTGAACGTCGGCGCGGACACCGACCTGTCGGCCCTGAACCTCACGATCACCTACCCGGTGTCGGACACCGCGGTGGCCTCGCGCTTCACGCTCGGCGTGAACGTGACGCTGGCCGACATCGAGGGCAACACCGACACGGTGTCGCGCAACATCGACGTGCTGATGCAGGAGGTGAATTCGGCGGCCGACCTGCTGACCATCGACCCCGTCACCGGCGACCCGGTGTTCGTGCTGCCGCTGCGCGGCCTGGCCGACGAGATCCGGGCCGGCGCGGGCAACGACGTGGTGCGCGGCCAGGCCGGCAGCGATCGGCTGTACGGCGACGCCGGCGACGACCAGCTCTTCGGCGGCGTCGGCGACGACCTGCTGGTGGGCGGCGCGGGCGCCGACATCCTGGACGGCGGCACCGGCAACGACACCGCGAGCTGGGCCGACGCCACCGGCAGCGTCCGCATCGACCTCGGGGCCCAGACGGTGGCCGGCACGGGCGCCGCGGGCGACTCGATCACCTCGATCGAGCGCGCCATCGGCGGTGCCTTCGACGACGAGCTGCGCGGCGATGCCGGCGTGAACCGGCTCGAGGGCGGCGGCGGGGACGACACGATCGCCGGCCGGGGCGGCGCCGACATGCTGCTGGGCGGCGCCGGCCTCGACACGCTCGACTACAGCGATTCCTCGGCACGCGTGCTGGTCAGCCTGGAATCGGGCACGGCCACCGGCGGCGACGCGCAGGGCGACGTCGTGTCGGGGTTCGAGAACGTCGTCGGCTCGGCCTTCGACGATCGGCTGGTGGGTGATGCCGGTGCCAACGAGCTCGAGGGCCGCAGCGGCGACGACACGCTCGACGGCGGCGCGGGCGCGGACGTGCTCGACGGCGGCGCGGGCGTGGACACCGCCGACTACTCGGCCTCGCAGCTCGCGGTGAACGTGGATGCGCGGGCCGGCACCGGCAGCGGCGGCGACGCCGAGGGCGACACGCTGGTCAGCATCGAGAACATCACGGGCGGTGCAGCCGGCGACGTGCTCGCCGGCGACGACTCGGCGAGCGTGCTCAACGGCGGCGCGGGCAACGACCGGCTGGAAGGCCGGGGCGGCGACGACACCCTGGTCGGCGGCACCGGTGACGATGCGCTGCTCGGCGGCGCTGGCACGGACACGCTGCTCGGCGGCGACGGCGTGGACACCGCGCGCTACGACGACGCGACCGGCGCCGTGCAGGTCTTCCTCGACGGCACGCAGGGCATCGGCGACATCGCCGAGGGCGACCGGCTGATCGGCGTCGAGAACCTCGTCGGCGGCACCTTCGCCGACCGGCTGGTGGGCGACACCGCCGCCAACCGGATCGAGGGCGGCGCGGGCAACGACACGCTCGTGGGCGGCGGCGGCGCCGACTCGCTCGACGGCGGCGCGGACGTCGACACCGCCGACTACAGCGCATCGGGTGCGGGCGTGAACGTCGACCTGACGCGCACGGGCTCCCAGGTCGGCGGCGACGCCGACGGGGACACCCTCGCCCGGATCGAGGACGTCAAGGGGTCGGCCTATGCCGACGTCCTGCGCGGCGACGGCGCGGCCAACCGGCTCGAGGCCGGTGCCGGCGACGACCGGCTCGACGGTGGCCTCGGCGACGACGTGCTGCTCGGCGGCGACGGCGACGACGTCCTCGTCGGCGGCCTGGGTGCCGACCAGCTGATCGGCAATGCCGGCCGGAACACGGTCGACTACTCGGACTCCGCCGCCGGCGTGTCCATCGACCTGACCGGCGCGACGGCTGCCAGCGGCGGCTCCGCCGAGGGCGACACGCTGTCCGGCATCCAGGACGTGATCGGCAGCGATCTCAACGACAGCTTCGTCTCGTCTTCCGCGGGCAACATCATCGCCGGCGGCCTGGGCACGGACGCGGTGTCCTATGCGGCCTCCACCGGCGCGGTCACCGTCGACCTGAACGTCGCCGGCGTGCAGACCGGCGGCTTCGCGCAGAACGACCGGCTGAGCGGCATCGAGAACCTCGTGGGCTCGGGCTTCGGCGACACGCTGTCCGGCAACGCGGGCGCGAACCGGCTCGAAGGCGGCGGCGGCGACGACCGGCTCGTCGGGCGTGGCGGCGCCGACCAGCTCGTCGGCGGCCAGGGCTCGGACACGGCCTCGTATGCCGACTCCCTCGGCGGTGTCAACGTCTCGCTCGCCAGCGGCACGGGCAGCGGCGGCGACGCGCAGGGCGACACGCTCACCGAAGTGGAGAACCTCCTCGGCTCGACCCTCGGCGACGTGCTGATCGGCGACGGCGCGATCAACCGCCTCGAGGGCGGCGGCGGCGACGACCGTCTGCGCGGCGGCGCGGGCGGCGACACGCTCGAAGGCGGCACGGGTGTCGACACCGTCGACTACGCGGGCTCGGGCGCGGCCGTGGTGGTGGACCTGGCGTCCACCGGGCTGCAGGTCGGCGGCGACGCGGCCGGCGACACGCTGTCGGGCATCGAGAACGCCACCGGCTCGTCGAACAACGACACGCTGCGCGGCACCAGCGGTGCCAACGTCCTGGAGGGCGCCGCGGGCGACGACCTGCTCGAGGGCCGCGAGGGTGCGGACACGCTCGAGGGCGGCGACGGCAACGACACCGCGACGTACGCCGACTCGCTCGTCGGCGTGCAGGTCGACCTGGCGCTCCTCGGTGCCCAGGTCTCGTCCGGCGACGCGTCGGGCGACGTGCTGAACGAGATCGAGAGCCTGACCGGCTCGGCGCAGAACGACCGGCTGTCCGGCACCTCGGACGCGAACCGCCTGAACGGCGGCGCGGGCAACGACGTGCTCGACGGCCGCGGCGGCGCGGACACGCTGATCGGCGGCGGCGGCACCGACACCGTGACCTACGCGGGCTCCTCGGCGGGCGTCCAGGTGGACCTGGATGTCGCGGGCGCGCAGACCTCGACGGGCGACGCGTCGGGCGACGTGCTCTCGGCGATCGACAACCTCACCGGCAGCCGCCAGGACGACACGCTGCGCGGCAGTGCCGGCGTGAACCTGCTCGACGGCGGCGAGGGCAACGACACCCTCGAGGGGCGCGGCGGTGCCGACACCCTCATCGGCGGCACGGGCACCGACACCGCCGTCTACACCTCGTCGATCGCGGGCGTCACCGTGCGGCTGGACGGCGTGGCGGGCGCCGGCGGCGACGCGCAGGGCGACATCCTGTCGGGCATCGAGAACGTGGTCGGATCGGGCCTGAACGACCGGCTCTTCGCCTCGTCGAGCGGCAACGTCCTCGACGGCGCGGGCGGCACCGACTGGGTCGACTACTCGCTGGCCGACGCCGCGGTCCGCGTGGACCTGTCGTCGGCCGCGCAGGCGGCCACGGGCGCGGGCTGGGCGACGAACGACACCCTGACCAACATCGAGAACGTCGAGGGCTCGACCTTCAACGACACCCTCTCCGGCAATGCAGCGGCGAACACGCTGTCGGGCGGCAGCGGCGACGACGTGCTCGAGGGCAGGGACGGCGCCGATGCGATCGTCGGCGGCGACGGGCTCGACACCGCGAGCTACGCGTCCTCCACGCTCGGGGTGACCGTCGACCTGACGGTGACGGGCGCGCAGGGCGGGGTCGGCGACGGCGCCGGGGACGTGCTGACGAACATCGAGAACCTCACCGGCTCGATCGAGAACGACACGCTGCGGGGCGACGCCCTGGCCAACCGGCTGGATGGCGGCGACGGCAACGACACGCTCGAGGGCCGCGGCGGCGCGGACGTGCTGGTCGGCGGCAGCGGCGGCGACACGGCGAGCTATCAGAACTCGGCGCAGGGCGTCACCGTCGACCTGAACCTGAGCACCGCGCAGGTCAGCGCGGGCGACGCCTCGGGCGACATCCTGCAGAGCATCGGCAACCTGTCGGGCTCCGCGCAGGCCGATACCCTGTCCG
>JAIYAG010000495.1 GCA_027489195.1 Burkholderiales bacterium
CGAGCGCCTGGGCGAGGCCGGTGCGCTCGCCGCCCCCTGGCTGCGCCTGCTGCATGCACGTCGTCCGGGCGCGTTGCGTCGTGCCTGGCGGGCCGCCGGCCTGTCGGGCCGGCAGGCGGCGGCCCGCCCCTGGCGCGCCCGCCTGCTGTGGGCCGTGGCGGTGGCCGCGGTGATCGGCAGCGCCGTTCCGATCGAGCTCACCGTCGGCGCCCCGGCCCGGATCGAGGGCGAGGTGCAGCGCACGGTCGCCGCACCGATCCGCGGCTACCTGAAGGCCGTGCACGTGCGCCCGGGCGACGCGATCCGCGAGGGCGACCTGCTCGCCGAGCTCGGCGACCGCGACCTGGAGCTCGAGCGCGCCAAGCTCAAGAGCGAGGTCGCCCAGCACGAGGGCGGCGTCTCCGCGGCAATGGCCCGCGGCGAGCGGGCGCCGATGTCGATCGCGCAGGCCCGGGTCGAGGAGGCACGGGCGAGGCTCGGGCTGGTCGAGCACCAGCTCGAGCAGATCAAGGTCCGCGCGCCGATCGCCGGCGTCGTGCTGCAGGGCGACCTGTGGCAGCAGCTCGGCACGCCGGTGGACCGGGGCCGCACGCTCTTCGTCGTGGCGCCGGCCTCGCGCCACCGCGTCATCGTCGAGCTCGACGAACGCGACCTGCGACGCGTCGCCGAGGGCGGACGCGGTCGGCTCGCGCTGTCGGCGCTGCCCTGGGACGCGCTGCCGCTGGTGATCGAGCGCATCGCGCCCGCGGCGGCGACCCTGGACGGGCGCAACGTCTTCGAGCTCGAGGCCCGCGTCGAGGGCACGACCGATGCGCTGCGCGCCGGGCAGCGCGGCATCGCGCATCTCGACGCCGGCGAGGGGCCCCTCGCGCTCGAGTGGGCGCGGCGGGCCGGCGACGCGCTGGCGCGCCTGGTCTGGCGCTGGATGCCCTGAGTCATGGAACGGCCGCTCCACAGCGACCGCTGGCACCAGGTCGCCGCGCTGCGTCCGCGCTGGCGGATGCACGCACGCAGCGATCGCCAGCAGGTGCGCGGCGCGACCTGGCACGTCGTCAGCGGCGACGGCCGCTCGGGCACGCTGCGGCTGGACGCGGGCGCCTGGTCGATCGTCGGCCGCTGCGACGGCCTGCGCACGATGCAGGCCATCTGGGACGAGGCGCTCGCCGAGGATCCGGCCGCGGCGCCGACGCAGGACGAGGCGATCGAGCTGCTGGCGAGGCTGGTCGACGAACGCTGTCTGGCCTGCGACGGGCTGCCCGACGTCGCGGTGATCCGCGAGGACGATCGCACGCGCGCCGCTCGCCGGCTCTCGGGGCGGCTCAACCCGCTGGCGCCTCGGATGTCGCTGGGCGACCCGACGCCGCTGCTGCGCCCGCTGGAGCCGCTCGCCCGCCACCTGTTCTCGCCGGCCGGCGCGCTCGCCTGGCTCGCGCTGGTCGCGCTCGCCGTGGGTCTGGCGCTCGCGGAGGCCGATGCCGTCGTCCGGCACGCCGGTCACTGGGCACAATCGCCCCGGCACCTGCTGCTCGCGACCCTGGCGTGGCTGCCGATGAAGGCGGTCCACGAGGCCGCGCACGCGCTCGCGGTGCGCCGCTGGGGCGGCGCTGTCCGGGAGGCGGGCCTCGCCTGGATGATCGGGCTGCCGGTGCCCTACGTCGATGCATCGGCCGCGGACCGGTTCGCCTCGTCGCGCCAGCGCGCGGCGGTCGGTGCCGCCGGCATCCTCGCCGAGCTCGCCCTCGCCGCCCTCGGCCTGATCGCCTGGGCGATGACCGAGCCCGGCTGGCTGCATGACGCCGGGTTCGCGGTCGCGGTGGCGGGCACCACCTCCACGCTGCTGTTCAACGGCAACCCGCTGATGCGGATGGACGGCTACTTCGTGCTCTGCGACCTCGCCGGACTGCCCAACCTGGGGACCCGCAGCGGCGCCTGGTGGCGGGCGGCGCTGCAGCGCACGCTCGGCTGGCGTGACGCGCAGGGCCCGCAGACCGCCGCGGGCGAGCGCGGCTGGCTCGTGGCCTATGCGCCGCTCGCCTGGGGCTGGCGCCTCGGCCTCATGGGCTCGCTCGCGCTCTGGGCCGGGAGCCAGCACCGACTGCTCGGGGCCGCCGTCGCGCTGATGACCGTCTGGGGGCTGGTGCTCGTGCCGCTGCGCGCGCTGCTGCGCGGACCGTCCGAGGCCGGTGCCCCGCTGGCGGCCCGCTGGCGGATGCATGCCCGCCTCGGCGCGGTGCTGGCCGGCCTCGCGGCCCTCGCCGTCATGGTCCCGCTGCCGGACCGCACGGTCGCGCCGGGGCTCGTCCGCACCCACGACGACGCCCGGGTCCGTGCCGGCGTCGAGGGCTTCGTCGTCGCCGCCGAATCCGGTCGCAGGGTCGATCCGGGCACAGTGGTCGTCCGGCTCGACGACCCGGCGCTGCGCCGTGAGCGCGAACGCCTGGAGCAGGCGCGGCCCGGCCTGCGCGCGGAGCTGTTCGCCAGCCTGCGCAGCGATCCGGCGCGCGCGCGGCAGGCCGAAGAGGCGCTGGTCGGCATCGAGGCCGAGCTCGCATCGATCGACGAGCGTCTCGCTCAGCTCGATGTTTCCGTGACAGTGAGCGGTCGCTTCGAGGTGACCCGGCCGGCCGATCTGCCCGGACGCTTCGTGCGGGAGGGGGACGAGCTGGGCACGCTCGCCGGCGCCGGCCCGGTCCATGTCCGGGTGGCGCTCGACCAGGACGAGGCCGCCCGGCTTCGCGGCGGCGTGCGGACCGTCGACCTGCGGCTGGCCGAGGCGCCGGGCCGGGTGCTGACCGGGCGACTGCTGCGCCAGGCCCCCGCGGCGGTCGATGCGCTGCCCGGCGCCGCGCTCGGCGAACGCTTCGGCGGGTCGATCCCGGTGGACCCGGCCGACGAGGACGGCACGAAGCCGATGCGGCCGACCTATGTCGTCGACATCGCCCTCGAGGGCGAGATCGACCCGCCGCCCCGGCCCGGCGGCCGGGCCTGGGTCCGGCTCGATCATGGCGACGCGAGCCTCGCCGAGCAGGCGGCGCGCTGGCTGCGGCAGACGGTCCGCGGCCGCTTCGCGCCCGACGCGCTGTGAGCTCGGGCGCCCGGCTCGCGGTGCCCGGCCCCGTCTGGGGGGAGCGCCCCCCGCGTGCCGAGCCGCCGGCGGGGGCCGACGGTCCGGCCCGTGCGCCGCGCCGCGGTCCGTCCTGCGGGCCGCTCGCCGACTGGCGGGCGCGACGGCGCGGCGGCGACGCGGGCACGATCGCGCGGCGCGCGCTCGAGGTGGCCGAGCGGCTGTCCGCACAGGATCCGGCCGCACCGCGCTGCACACGGGAGCCCGCCGCGCGCACCGAGCCCGCCGCGCGCACCGACCCGGGCCCCGC
>JAIYAG010000526.1 GCA_027489195.1 Burkholderiales bacterium
CGATCCTTCATCCGCGACATCGCCACCGACCCGAGCGACGCGGTGATCGTGCAGACGATCATCGGCATGGCCCGCAACCTCGGGCTGACGGTGATCGCGGAAGGCGTCGAGACGGCCGAGCAGCTGGCCTTCCTCGACCGGCACGGCTGCGGCGCCTACCAGGGCTGGTACTTCGGCCGCCCGGTGCCCCTGCCCGACTTCGAGGCCTCGCTGCTGCCGGCCGCGCCGCGGGACGGGGCGCTGCGGGCCGAGGCGCTGCGGGCCGAGCCCGCCCCGGCCGGCCCGCCCCCGAAGGCCTGAGGCCCGCGCCCGCGGGTCCGATCCGCGGAACCGCGCGCCGGCGCGGGCGCGACGCTGTGTTAGCGTTGCCCTCCCCCTGATCCCGCCCGGAGTCGTCGCGATGGCCGACGAGTCGCTCTGCCGGCTCGATGCACTCGAGCTGTCCCGCGTGCTGCACCGTCGCGAGGCCTCGTGCCGCGACCTGATGGCCGCGAGCCTGGCCCGGATCGGCCGGCTCAATCCGCGCTTCAACGCGATCGTGTCGCTGCGCGACGAGGCCGCGCTGCTCGACGACGCGGCGCGCTGCGACGCCGAACTCGCGCGCGGCGAATCGCGCGGCTGGATGCACGGCTTCCCGCAGGCGATCAAGGACCTCGCACCGACCCGCGGCCTCCGCACCACCTTCGGCTCGCCGCTGTTCCGCGACTTCGTGCCCGAGGCCGACGGCCTGGTGGTCGAACGGATCCGCCGGGCCGGCGGCATCGTGATCGGCAAGACCAACGTGCCCGAGTGGGGCCTGGGCTCCCAGAGCTACAACCCGGTGTTCGGCGTCACCCGCAATGCCTACGACCCGTCGCGCACCTGCGGCGGCTCGAGCGGCGGCGCGGCGGTGGCGCTCGCGCTGCGGCTGCTGCCGGTGGCGGACGGCAGCGACATGGGCGGCTCGCTGCGCAACCCCGCGGCCTGGGGCAACGTGTTCGGGCTGCGGCCCTCGCGCGGGCGCGTGCCGATGTGGCCGGCCGAGGACGCCTTCTTCGCGCAGCTCGGCATCGAAGGGCCGATGGCCCGCACCGTGCCGGACCTGGCCGCGCTGCTGCGCACGCTGTCCGGCCCCGATGCGCGCGCCCCGCTCGCCCTCGACGCCGACCCGGCGGTCTTCGGCGAGCCGCTCGAGGCCGACGTCACCGGTACCCGCGTCGGCTGGCTGGGGGACTTCGGCGGCCACCTCGCGACCGAGCCCGGCGTGCTCGAGCTGTGCGAATCGGCCCTGCGCGACCTGGCCGGTGTCGGCTGCACCGTCGAGCCGCTCGCGCTCGGCTTCGATCCGGAGCGGCTGTGGCGCGCGTTCATGACGCTGCGTGCGATGGGCTTCGCGGGCCGCTTCGAGGCGCTGCGCGCCGATCCGGCGAAATGGGCGCAGCTCAAGCCCGAGGCGCAGTGGGAGGTCGAGCAGGGCGCGGGCGTCGGCGCCGTCGACGTGCATCGCGCCTCGGTCTCGCGCACCGCCTGGTTCCACCACGTGCGCGGCCTGCTCGAGCGCTTCGACGTGCTCGCGCTGCCGGTCACGCAGGTCTTCCCGTTCGACGCCGGTACGCACTGGCCCGCCGAGATCGCCGGCCGGCGCATGGACAGCTACCACCGCTGGATGGAAGTCGTCGCCGGCCCGACCATGGCCGGGCTGCCCGCGATCAGCGTGCCGGCGGGCTTCGATGACCGCGGCCTGCCGATGGGCCTGCAGCTGGTCGGCCGCCCGAACGGCGAGCTCGCGCTGCTGCGGATCGCCCGCGCCTACGAGCTCGCCACGCAGTGGGTGCAGCGACGCCCGCCCCCCGCCACCCTCACCGGAGATTCCGCATGATCCTCGACCACCGCACCTACACGCTGCACCCCGGCAAGATCGCCGAGTTCCTCAAGCTCTACGGCGCCGAGGGCTACCCGGTGCAGACCGAGCACCTCGGCAAGCCCTACGGCTGGTTCTCGTCGATGGACATCGGCGAGCTCAACCAGGTCGTGCACATCTGGCAGTACACCGACCTGATGGACCGCGAGCAGCGCCGCGCGAAGCTCGCGGCCGACCCGCGCTGGCAGGCCTACCTGGCGAAGGCCGCGCCGTTCTTCCAGAAGATGGAGAACAAGATCCTGCGCGGCACGCCGTTCTTCCCGCTCTGAGCGGCCTCGCCCGCCGCGCGCCGCGTCAGCGCGCCGCGGGCGGGTGGTTCGCGATCCAGTGCCGCGCGATGTCGACGCGGCGGCACACCCAGACGCGGTCGTGCCGCTGGACGTGGTCCAGGAAGCGCTGCAGCGCGCGGAAGCGCCCCGGACGTCCGAGCAGCCGGCAGTGCATGCCGACCGACATCATCTTCGGCGACTCCGCGCCCTCCTCGTACAGCACGTCGAAGGTGTCGGTCAGGTAGCGCAGGAACTGCTCGCCGGTGTTGAAGCCCTGCGGCGTGGCGAAGCGCATGTCGTTCGAGTCGAGCGTGTACGGCACGACCAGGTGGTCGACCTCGGTGCCGTCGGTCTTCGCGACGCGCGTCCAGAACGGCAGGTCGTCACCGTAGTAGTCCGAGTCGTAGAGGAAGCCGCCATGGTCGGCGACCAGACGCCGGGTGTTCGGGCTGTCCCGGCCGGTGTACCAGCCCAGCGCGCGCTGGCCGGTCAGGCGCTCGATGATCTCCATGCCGCGACGCAGGTGCTCGCGCTCGGTCGACTCGTCCATCGACTGGTAGTGGATCCAGCGCCAGCCGTGGCAGGCGATCTCGTGCCCGAGCTCGACGAAGGCCTGCGTCAGCTCGGGATGGCGCTCGAGCGCCATCGACACGCCGAAGACCGTCAGCGGCAGGCCTCGCCGCTCGAACTCGCGCAGGATCCGCCAGACGCCGGCGCGCGAGCCGTACTCGTAGATCGACTCCATCGACAGGTGCCGGTCGGGGTAGGCGGCGGCGCCGACGATCTCGGACAGGAACTGCTCGGATGCGGCATCGCCGTGCAGCACGCTGTTCTCGCCGCCCTCCTCGTAGTTGAGGACGAACTGGACGGCGACGCGCGCGTTGCCGGGCCAGCGGGCATGGGGCGGGGTGCGGCCGTAGCCGACGAGGTCACGGGGGTAGTCGGTCATCGCGCGCGGCGGCTCGGATCGGGATTCATCGCGGAATCGGTGGGTCGGGAGGTCCGCGGGACGCTGCCGCGGGGCTGCGATCGAGTGTAGCGCACGGCCCGGGGCGCGCCGCTACACTGGCGACCGGGAGGACGAAGCGATGCCGGGCATCTCGATTCACGTGGTCGACGTCAGCCGGGGCGCGCCCGCGCGCGGCATGGCGGTCGAGGTCTTCTGCACCGGCGGCGACGGCACGCGCCGCCGCGTCGGCGGCGGACGGGTCGGCGACGGGGGGCTGGTGCAGGACGTCCCGATGGGTCGCGGCGATGGCATCGACCCCGGCACCTACGAGATCGAGCTGGCGGCCGGTCCGTGGTTCCGGGCCGAGGGGCTCGACGTCGGGACCCCGGCCTTCCAGGAACGGATCGTCTACCGCTTCGAGCTCGTCGATCCGGGTCCGCACCTGCACCTGCCGTTCAAGCTGACGCCCTGGGGCGTGTCGGTGTGGCGCGGGATCTGAGGCCGCTTCAGACCGTCGACAGCATCGCGACCGCCGCCCGCTGACGGCGTGTCAGGTCGCGCACGTCGACGGTCGCGAGCCGGCCCTCGTCGACGACGACCCGCCCGCCGACCACGGTGAAGCGCGCCCGCACCGGCGAGGCGAACAGCAGCCCGGCGACCGCGTCGTGCACGCCGGCATGCTCGAGGCCGCCGGTGTCGAACACCGCCAGGTCGGCCGCCATGCCGGGCACGAGCGCGCCGATGTCGTCGCGGCCCAGGACCGCCGCGCCGCCCAGCGTCGCCATCTCCAGCGCGTCGCGCGCCCGCAGGGCCGCGGGACCGTGACCCACGCGCGCCAGCAGCATCGCCTGGCGCGCTTCGCCCAGCAGGTGGGCGCCGTCGTTGGAGGCCGAGCCGTCGACCCCGAGGCCGACCCGCAGGCCCGCGCGGCGCCAGGCCGGCGTCGGCGCGATGCCCGAGGCCAGCCGCATGTTCGAGCACGGGCAGTGCGCGATGCCGGTCCGGGTCGCGCCGAAGCGTGCGATGCCCGGCGCATCGAGCTTCACGCAGTGCGCGTGCCAGACATCGTCGCCCAGCCAGCCGACCGACTCGGCGTACTCGGCGGGCGTCATGCCGAAGGTCTCGCGGCTGTAGGCGACGTCGTCGTCGTTCTCGGCGAGGTGCGTGTGCAGCCGAACGCCCAGGCGACGCGCCATCGTGGCGGCCTCGCGCATCAGCCGCGGGCTCACGGAGAACGGCGAGCAGGGCGCGAGCGCGACACGGGTCATCGCGCCGTGCGAGGCGTCGTGCCAGCGGCGCACGACGCGCTCGCTGTCCTCCAGGATGGCGTCCTCGTCCTCGACGACCGAGTCGGGCGGCAGCCCGCCGGCGCTCTCGCCGACGCTCATCGCGCCGCGGCAGGCATGGAAGCGCAGGCCGATGCGGCGGGCGACCTCGATGGTGTCGTCGAGGCGCGCGCCGTTCGGGAAGATGTACTGGTGGTCGCTGGACGTGGTGCAGCCCGAGACCAGCAGCTCGGCCATCGCGACCTCGGCCGCGGTCGCGAACATCTCGGGCGTGTAGCGGGCCCAGATCGGGTAGAGCGTGCGCAGCCAGCCGAAGAGGTCCGCGTCCTGCGCGGCGGGCACCGCGCGGGTCAGCGACTGGTACATGTGGTGATGGGTGTTCACCAGGCCGGGCGTCACGACGCAGCCCGAGGCGTCGATGCGCCGCAGGCGCGCACCGATGCGCCCCGACGCACGGGCCGCGGCGAGCGCGGCCTCGACCTCGGCGCGGGGGCCGACGGCCTCGATGCGGCCGTCGACGGCGAGCACGCAGGCATCGCGCAGCTCGCGTCGGGAAGCGTCCAGGGTGACGACGACGTCGGCATGTTCGACGAGGAGGGCGGCGCGGGGGGCGGTCGTGTCCATCGGGGCATTATCCGCGAGCGGCGGTGGCACGGCACGGTTCCGGGGTTCGCGAAGCGTGCGTGGCGCCAGCCCGCGTGGCCGGGCATGATCGGCCGATGCGCACCCTCGTCGCCACGGTCGTCGCGATGCTCGCCTTCGCGGGCAACTCGCTGCTGTGCCGCGTGGCGCTGCGCGACACCGCGATCGATCCGGTGAGCTTCACGACGCTGCGGATCGCGGCGGGGGCGCTGGCGCTGTGGGCGATCGTGCGCTGGCGCGACGGGCGCGTGCCGGTGGCGGGCAGCTGGGGATCCGGGGCGGCGCTCTTCGCCTACGCGGCCCTGTTCTCGCTCGCCTACGTGTCGCTCGGCGCCGCCACCGGCGCGCTGCTGCTGTTCGGCGCGGTGCAGGCGACGATGATCGGCACGGGCCTGGCGCGCGGCGACCGCCTGCGGCCGCTGCAGTGGGCCGGATTCGCCTGCGCGCTCGGCGGCCTGCTCGCGCTGCTCGCCCCCGGTCTCGAGGCCCCGTCGCTGCCGGCCGCCGCCGCGATGCTCGGCGCCGGCGCCGCCTGGGGCGTGTATTCGCTGCGCGCACGCCGCGGCGAGGATCCGACCGCGGCGACCGCGGGCAACTTCGCGCGGGCGCTGCCGCTGGCGCTCGTCGCCGGCGGCCTCGCCCTGCCCTGGGCGTCGATCGACGCCGCGGGCACCGGCTGGGCGATCGCCTCCGGCGCGCTGACCTCGGGCGTGGGGTATTCGGTCTGGTACGCGGCCCTGCGCGGACTGTCGCCGACGGTCGCGGCCACGGTCCAGCTGAGCGTGCCCGCGATCGCCGCGGCCGGCGCCGTCGTCTGGCTCGGCGAGGCCGCGAGCCTGCGGCTGGTCGGCGCGTCGGCCGCGGTGCTGGGCGGCATCGCGGTGGTGGTGCTGGCGCGGGCGCAGGTTCGAAGCTCATGACGCGCAGTGCGCTGCGGCGAGGCGTGTCGCACGGTATCCTCGACGCCCTCCTCCTCTTTCGCTCGGGATCCGCCATGCGCCTCGGCACGCCCCTCCACCGCGTCGCGCGCGCCGCCGTCGCCCTCGCAGCGGCCGCGCTCGTCGCCGCCGGCCCCGCCGCCGCACAGCCCGCCGCGCCCTTCCCCGGCGACCGACCCGTCACGATCGTGATGACCTTCCCGGCCGGCTCGGGCGTCGACGTCGTCGGCCGGCTGATCCAGGAGCCGCTGGCGAAGCTGCTCGGCACGCAGGTCCTGATCGACTACAAGGTCGGCGCGGCCGGCAACATCGCGTCGGAGACCGTCTCGCGCGCGAAGCCCGACGGCCACACGCTGTTGCTCGGCACGTCGGGCACGCACGCGATCAACGCGGCGCTCTACCGCAAGCTGCCGTTCGACGTCGAGACCGACTTCACGCCGGTCGCGACGCTGGTCGACGTGTCGAACGTCCTGACGATCAACCCCGAGGTCATCGACGTGAAGACGGTGCAGGAGTTCGTCGCGAAGGTGAAGGCCGAGCCCGGCAAGTACAACTTCGCCTCGACCGGCAACGGCACCGGCACCCACCTGGCCTTCGCCGAGTTCAACGCGCGCGCGGGCCTCGACATCGTGCACGTGCCCTACAAGGGCGGCCCCGAGGCGATGACCGCGGTGCTGTCCGGCCAGGTCTGCTGCATCATGAACCAGGTCCAGACGGTGCTGCCGCAGTGGAAGGCCGGCAAGGTGCGGCTGCTCGGCGTGACCACGCCCAGGCGCGTGGCGGTGGTGCCCGAGGTGCCGACGATCGCCGAGTCCGGCTACCCGGGCTTCACCAGCTACATCTGGTTCGGGCTGCTCGGCCCGAAGGCCATGGACGCGCAGACGGTCGAGCGCCTGAACGCCGCCGTGCGCCAGGTGCTGGAGATGCCCGAGATCGCCGGCCGCCTGACCGCCTCCGGCAACACCGTGCGCATCGAGTCGCCGCAGCAGTTCCGCGAGACGGTGAAGGCCGACCGCGCCCGCTGGGCGGGTGTCGTCAGGCAGGTCGGCGTCACCATCGACTGATCCGGCGCGGACCCGCCCGAGGCAGGCCGGGTCCGCGCGGGGGTCAGTCCCCGAGGGCCGTGGCGCGGCCGGCGGCCTGCACCGTCCGCCAGCCCCTCGCGTCGCGCCGCTCGATGCCGACCGTCGGCGCCTCGGTCCGCGGCAGACCGAGGGTGTCGTCCGCGGTCGCGATCCGCAGCAGCTCGAGCCAGCCGTTGCAGACCAGGTCGCGCACCACCGCGTGCCGGCCGATCACCGCGTCGATCGCCGCGCGCGGTGCCTCGACGTACACCGCCAGCCGCAGCGGCGTGTGCATCCAGCGGGAGCCGTCGTGCAGCGACTGCATCGGCAGGCCGATCCGCAGGTCGCCGCCGTTGCCCTCGAACACGCCGATGCGCCCGCCCACGACGTTGTGCAGCACCTTGTTGCCGCTGCCGTAGCGTGTCGGATCGACGGTCGACGCGTGGTACTGCAGGTTGATCCAGTTCGTCACCACCATCGGCGCGGTCATGATCAGCTCGAGCACCGAGCCGTCGGCGTCGGCGCGCCAGTCGTAGTCGTGCAGGAAGCTGCGGCCACCGAG
>JAIYAG010000113.1 GCA_027489195.1 Burkholderiales bacterium
CCGACGTTGAGCAGCCCCACCGAAGGGCGCTCCTTGCCGTCGAGCGCCGAGACGAGCGCGGCGCCCATCACCGCGAACTGCAGCAGGTGGGCCGCCTCGCAGTCGACGTTGGCGCCGAGGTCCAGCATCATCGTCTGGCCCCCGGTGGCGGTCGGCATGGGCGCGGCGATCGCCGGCCGCTCGATGCCGTCGACCATGTTGAGCACGAAGCGCGACAGCGCCATCAGCGCGCCGGTGTTGCCCGCGCTCACGCAGGCGTCGGCATGGCCGTCGCGGACGAGTTCGATCGCGACGCGCATCGACGAGTCGCGCTTGCGCCGGAGGGCGGTCGAGACCGGGTCGTCCATGGCGACGACCTCGGACGCATGCTTGACGCTGACGCGACCGCCGACCGTGCGACCGGCCTTCTGCAGGGCCGCAGCGACGTCTTCCTCGCGACCGACGAGGATCACCTCGGCATCGGCCTCGTGGTCGACGAACGCCAAGGCGGCCGGGATGGTCACGGACAGACCGTGGTCACCCCCCATGCAATCGATCGCGATCCGGACGCTCATTGTGTCGGCAGCCCGGCCGGCCATCCGGAGCGTCGCCGCGGCCGACCTTTGTCCCGCCCCTCCGCCGTGGCCGGCATCGGGGCCGGAGGCACGCGTCCCCGGCTGGCGCCCCGGGCTCGAGGCCCGCGGCTGCGCGTGACTCTGTGCGTTACTCGTCGGCCTTGGTCTTGACGACCTTGCGACCGCGATAGAAGCCGTTCGGGCTGATGTGGTGGCGCAGGTGCACTTCACCCGTCTGCGGCTCGACCGCGGTGGCGGGCGCCGTCAGGAAGTCGTGCGAGCGGTGCATGCCGCGCTTGGACGGCGATTTCTTGTTCTGCTGGACGGCCATGACAGGGCCTCCTTCCAAAAAGGTCAATCTGCAATCATATCAAACCTTTGCGACGTCTTGCCACTGCTTCGTCGCAACTGCGTGCGGACAGGCCCCCGTCGGCCGTGCCGGCTCAGCCCCGCCGGGGCGCCGCCGGGCCCGCCGGCGCCGGCGCGTCAGAGGGGTCGGGCGAGGTGTCGTCGGGCGGCTGCCCCGCCCCGCCACGCAGCGCGCCGAGCGACGCGAACAGGTTGCGCGGCTCGGGCGCCGCCGCCTCGGACTCCACGGACTCGCCCTCGAGCGACGCGGCCGCGGGTGCCCTGCAGTCGTCGTGCCGGGGCGCCTGCGGCAAGGCCATGATGGCCTCGTCCTCGACCAGTCCGGCCAGATCGAAGCGACGGGCACCCACCAGCAGGTCGACCTCGTCCTCGTCGACGTCCTCCTGCTCGGCCTGCGCCTCGGTGGCGACCAGGCGGTAGTCGCGCTCGACGTCCAGCGGCACGTCGATGCGCTCCAGGCAACGCACGCAACGCATCGCCAGGGTCGCCGACAGCGCCAGGTGCAGGTGGGCGCGCCGGCTGCCGTCGGCGCCGAGTTCGCTGTCGCCGGCGAGCCGCCAGGCGAGCACGCCCTCTTGGGCGACCAGCAGCGAGCCGAGCCGCTCCAGCTCGGCGAGCGGCACCCGCCCCTCGGCGGCGTCGCCGCGGCGGGTGAATTCATGGGTGTCGATCGTGGGAACGGTCATCGCGGCTTCCGGCAGGGCCCGTCTCGCCTGCGGCGCGCCCGGGAGGCGTCGTATGATACCCGCCGCTCGAGTCGACCCGCCCCATGTCCAACCCTCCCCTCGTCCTGGCCTCCACCTCCGCCTACCGGCGCGAACTCCTGCAGCGGCTGCGCGTGCAGTTCGAGGTGCTGTCGCCCGGCGTCGACGAGGCCGCCCGGCCCGGCGAGTCGCCGGAGCAGGTTGCACGCAGGCTGTCGCTCGAGAAGGCCCGGGCCGTGGCCGCCCGGCGGCCGGAGGCGCTGGTGATCGGCTCCGACCAGACCGCCACCCTCGACGGCATCGGCATCATCGGCAAGCCGGGCACCCACGAGCGCGCGGTCGCGCAGCTGCGGGCCGCCTCGGGCCGCACCCTGGTCTTCCACACGGGGCTCTGCCTGTGGCGCCCGGACGGCGAGCCACTGCTCGACTGCGTCGACACGCGCGTGCGCTTCAGGACGCTCGCCGATGACGAGATCGAGCGCTACCTGTGGGCCGAGACCCCGTACGACTGCGCCGGCTCCGCCAAGTCCGAGGGGCTGGGCGCGGCGCTGCTCGAGGCGCAGGAGGGCCCGGATCCGAGCGCGCTGGTCGGCCTGCCGCTCATCCGCCTCGCGGCGATGCTTCGCACCGCCGGACTGCGTCTGCCGTGAGCGATGCGCCCGCCGCCGGCGGGCCCGGCACGCTGTACTGCGTCCCGACCCCGATCAGCTCGGACCGCGGCCCCCAGGACGACCTGGCGCCGGCGGTGATCGCACTGGTCGCCCGGCTCGACTACGTGGTGGCCGAGAGCGCGAAGACCGCGCGCGCCGTGCTCAAGCGCTTCCCGCTCGAGCGGCCGATCCAGTCGATCGAGATCGTCGAGCTGAGCGAGCACACCCGGGACGACGCGATCGCCCCGATGCTCGAGCCGCTGCGGGCGGGTCGCTCGGCCGCGCTGATGTCGGAGGCGGGCTGTCCGGGCGTGGCCGATCCGGGCGCGCGCCTCGTGCTGGCTGCGCATCTCGCGGGCGTGCCGGTCGTGCCGATCGTGGGGCCCAGCGCCCTGCTGCTCGCCCTGATGGGCTCGGGACTGAACGGTCAGCGCTTCGCGTTCGTGGGCTACCTGCCGACCGGACCGGACGAGCGCCGCACACGCCTGCGCGAGCTCGAGCAGCGGTCGCGGCGCGACGACGAGACCGTGCTCTTCATCGAGACCCCGTACCGCAACCAGGCGATGTTCGATGCGCTGCTGGCCAGCCTGGCGCCGGCCACGTGGCTGTGCGTCGCGGCCGACCTGACCGGCACCCGCCAGCGGCTGAAGACCCTGCGCGTCGCCGACTGGCGGCGCAGCCCCACGGTCCTCGAGAAGCTGCCGACCGTGTTCCTGCTGCTGGCGCGCTGAGTCCGGCCGGCGGACAGACCCCCGGCCGCGCGCGGCGCCGGGGCTCAGCGTACCCGGGGCGCCTCGCCCGAGATGCCGAACTGGCGCGCCAGCACCTGGCCGGCGGACATCCCGACCCGCTTGGCGAGCCGCTCCGCGAGGTTGGCCCGGCGGGTGAAGTCGACCAGTTCCTCGGCCTTGACCACGTCGCGCGCCACCGAGCGCAGCGAGCCGATCTCGTCGGCGAGGCCGAGCTCGACGCTGGTGGCGCCGGTCCAGATCAGGCCGGAGAACATGTCGGGCGTCTCCTTGAGGCGATCGCCACGGCCCTTGCGGACGGTGTCGATGAACTGTGCATGGATGGTGCCGAGCATCTTGCGCGCATGCTCGCGCTGGACCTCGGACAACGGCGAGAACGGGTCGAGGAACCCCTTGTTCTCGCCGGCCGTGAGCAGCCGGCGCTCGACGCCGACCTTGCCCATCGCCTCGGTGAAGCCGAACCCGTCCATCAGCACGCCGATCGAGCCGACCAGGCTCGCCTTGTCGACGTAGATCCGGTCGGCGGCGGCCGCGACGTAGTAGCCGCCGGAGGCGCAGATCTCCTCGATGACGGCGTAGAGCGGCGTGTTCGGATGCTGGGCTCGCAGGCGGCGCATCTCGTCGCTGATGAGTCCGGCCTGCACGGGGCTGCCGCCGGGGCTGTTGATCCGCATGACGACGCCCGCGGTGCCGGCATCCTTGAACGCCAGGCGCAGCGCGTCGATGACCGCGTCGGCATCGACCTCGCCGCCCGCGTCGAGGACGCCCTGGATCTCGACCACCGCCGTGTGGCGCCCGGTCGTCACCGCCTCGGGCGAATGGATCCAGCCGAAGGTGCTCGCCATCACGAGGAGCACGACGCCCAGGGCGGCGAAGCGAAAGAAGATCCGCCAGCGGCGCGCGCGACGCTGCTCCTCGACCGTGGCCATCACCAGGCGCTCCAGCACCCCCCGCTCCCACCCGGGGGCCTGGGCGGCACGGGGCGACGGGTCGACCGGACCGGGCTGCGCCTGACCGGGCTGCGCCTGACCGGGCTGCGCCTGACCGGGCTGCGCGGCCGAGGGCTGTCCGGGCTGCCCGGGCTGCCAGGAGGGCTCGACCCTCGAACGTGTCGGATCCTGATCGCTCATCGTTCGCTCTTCACCACCGTGGCCTGCACTTCGATCTCCCCGTCGCGCTCGCGGCACGGTACGGCCTGCAGCGACTTGCCGCGGCACGGCCCGCCCACGCACACGCCGTCCGAGGCATCGTACACGGCGCCGTGCGTGGCGCAGACGATGACCGTGCCGGTGTCGTCGAGGAAGCGCCCGGGTGTCCAGTCGAGCTCGACCGGCACGTGCGCGCACTGGTTGAGCCAGGCGAGCGGCTGTCCGTCGATGCGCAGCACGAAGGCCGGGATCGGCCCGCCGCGGGCGGCGATCTCGAAGCGCACGCCGTCGCCGCGCTCGGCCAGCTGCCCGGCGTCGCAGACGCGCGCCCAGCCGTCGGCGAGGTCGCCGGCACCGCCACCGTCCGTGCTCATTGCCGTGCGGACACCGGACCGAGCAGCGAGCGCTCCACGCCGCAGGCCGCCGCGAGCCAGTCGGCCAGCTCGCCGACGGAGCCCAGCAGCGCATCGGGACCGATGGCCCGCAGCGCGTCGGGCTCGTGGGCGCCGTACAGCACCGCGACGCTCGCCGACCCGGCCGCCTGGGCCATCCCGACGTCGTGGGTGGTGTCGCCGATCATCACCATCCGCTCGGTGGGCGTCATCAGCGTCTCGCCGAGGTCGCGCAGCATCCAGGGGTCGGGCTTCGGGGCGCCCTCGTCCGCGCAGCGGGTGGCGGCGAAGCGCGGCCCCAGGCCGGTCTGGGCGAGCGCCCGGTTCAGCCCGACGCGCGACTTGCCGGTGGCGACCGCGAGCGGCACGCCGGCGGCGTCCAGCC